>JAHCBA010000018.1 GCA_019634625.1 Verrucomicrobiia bacterium | reverse complement strand
CTTCCTGGGCGCAGCCGACTGGAGCACGGCGTCAGCAGAATATCGCCTGGCGCTTTACGTGATTGGCGGGACGTCAGGGCGGAGCGACAAGCGGGTGCTGGATCCGGAGGCGATCCGGGCGGAACTGGCGAGGGGCGGTCAACTACCGCTGGGTCAGATCCTTCGGTTGCGGATCCGGCACATGACCGACGGGGTGTTCCTGGGATCGAAGGAGTTCGTGGACCAGATGTGGGAGCAGCACCGGGACAAGTTCGGCAAGCGGCGCAAGAGCGGTGCCCGCATCATTCGGGGTGCCCCGATCCCGGGGCTTACCGTGCTGCGGGATCTGCGAGTGCATGCGGTGGGGTAGTCAATCTGGAAGGTCCACCCATCAGATCATGCCCACATGCGGCGATGCCCCGTGCTGAACCGGTGATCCCGGAATGGTGGGGAGAGGTGAGAGCATCGCGAAGCGTGCCATCGGAGGGCCTAGTTCCACGAGGCCTCAACGGTGGGGTGCTTTGGATTGCGGACTCGCGGAGATCGTCCCTCCGAGTCGCTGCGTCCTCACCCACAACCCACGGATGCAGCGGCGCTGAACCAACCGCTGGTTTTTGCGTCGCCTTCCGCCCTGCCACCCAGTACCAATCGCCAATCGACGGTTCTCCGTCTGGCCCCTCCAGACCATGGATTCTCCAGCAAAGCCCCGGATCGTCCCGCTCCCGCTTCTGCCTCTCGCCGGACTCGCTTTCCTGGCTGTCTTCCCAGCCATCTGCGCGTCTGCCAACGCCCTTGCCGCCCCGGTCGAACTTGAGCCCAATCCGGACCCCACCGTCGAATGGATCGTCGAGGGACGCACGGTCGCCCTTTCGGGTCATGTCCGATTCTCCCGGCTCATCCTGCGCCATCACGCCGTCGTCACTCATCCCCCTCAGGACGGCCCCGACGCACGCTCGCTCTTCCTCGAAGTCGGGCACCTCACCATCGACGCCACCAGTCGTATCGATGTCTCAGCACGCGGGTTCCCTGGGGTCCGAAACCCGGACTCCGACGCCTCCAATCGACCCGACCCCGCCCACGTCGGCGTCGTTCCCCAGCGTCACGGCGGCAGCCACGGCGGGCTGGGGGGACGGGGCAACGTTCCAGGAGATGCCATCCCCCCCTATGGCGATCATCGCCAACCTCGCTCCCTCGGCCTTGGCGGCAGTGCGGACATCGGATCGGCTGGCGACGGCGGCGGCCTCCTCCGACTCGTCGCCGACACCCTCGAACTCGACGGCTCCATCCTCGCCAACGGCGGACCCGGCTCCCTCTACGGTGGCGGTGGCGCCGGCGGTTCCATCGAAATCCAAACCCGGCTCCTGCTCGGTGCCGGTGAGATTCGCGCCGATGGCGGCCATGGCAGCCCCCAATCTGGCGGCGGCGGCGGCGGTCGTGTGGCGGTCCTGTATCGTACCGCCTCTGGCGGTATCCTCGACCGCATCTCCACGCTGGGCGGCACCGGCCATGAGCAAGGCGCCCCAGGCACCCTCTTCACCATCCGTGATTCCACTCCCGGCCGCCTGATCATCCGAGGGCCCGGACGCGAAACGCCCCTTCCAGCCGACACCTCAGGCGACCTGGTGACCGTCGATGGCGCCCGTGTCCAAGCCCTCTCCTTCCGGGCGTTGGAACTTTTCCTTCGGCGCGGTGCCGTCCTCACCCACGTCCCGCCCAGCCCCGGCTCCCATCCCGGGCTGTCCCTTGCGGTGGACCACCTCGTCATCGAAGCCGGCAGTCACATCGACGCGGCGGGCCGCGGTTATCCAGGCGCCCAAACGCAAACCAACCCCGACACCGCCGGTCGGACCCTCAACTTCCAGCCCGGCAGCAGAAGTCGCCATGGCGGCAGTCACGCCGGCCTCGGCGGCTTCGGCAACATCGATGGAAACCCCAACGCCCCCTACGGGGAACCCTCCCATCCCAACACCCTCGGCAGCGGCGGCGGCTCCGACAACGGTCCCGCCGGCGACGGGGGCGGCCGGATTGCCATCATCGCCCAACGCCTCGAACTCCACGGCACACTCTCCGTCCGCGGCACCGACGGCTCCCGCTACGGGGGTGGCGGCTCCGGCGGCAGCATCCTCATCCAGGCTGATTACCTGTCCGGCTCCGGATCGGTGCTCGCCGACGGCGGCGCCGGAGGCCTCGAATCCGGCGGGGGGGGCGGCGGCCTCATCGCCATTCGCTACCTCCGATCCGATTTCCCCGCCTCACGCATCTCCTCCCAAGGTGGCGACGGTTACCAACCCGGCGCCCCGGGAAGCGTCCTCGTCGAACCGCGGTTCTGATCATCCCTCAACCGCGCCCACCCGACGCCGACGCCCCCAGCCGGACGCCTTCCCCAATCCGATCCGGCACCAACCCCTGAACCCCTCGATCCCACGTCCATTCGCGAGATCCGGCCGATCACCGGCGACGAGGGCGTTGCGCCCCGGTGCCCGTTCATTTCAGGGGCCAGAAGATCGGCAGAACCAGCAGCACCGTCGCCAGCACCACCAGTGTCAGGGGCAGCCCGACTTTCGGGAAGTCCAGGAACCGATACCCGCCCGGGCCCATGATCAGCACGTTGCCCGGATGCGACACCGGGCTGCTGAACCCCGCCGAGGCCGCCAGTGCCACCGTCATCATCACGGCGTGAGGCGACAGCCCCGCGCCGATGGCCAACTCGAGGGCCAGGGGCGCCATCAACACCACCAGGGCCGTGCCCGGGATGAACCACGTTCCCGTCGAGGTCAGAAGAAACAACGCCGCCACCACCAGCCACGGATCCGCATCCCGCACCCACTCGACCCCTGCGGCGCCCAGGGCCGCCGCCGCCCCGGAACGTTCCAACGCCGTGGCCAGGGGCAGCATCCCGCCGATCAGCACCACCGCCTTCCAATCGACCGCCGCATACGCGTCGTCCACCCGCAGGCAACCGCCAAGCACCATGAGCACCGCCGCCGTCAATGCCGCCAGCGGCACCGCCAGCCAGCCCGTCGCCGACAGGATCAGGAACACCAGGACCGCCGCCACCGCCATCGGGGCCCGGGTGCGCAACGGCACCTTCTGTGCCGCCTGGCTCAGCACGATGAAATCCGGCTCGCCACCCAGCAGCGGGTGGCGGCTCCTCGGACCGTACAGCAGCAGCGCGTCCCCGAACTGGAGCGGAAGATCCTGAAGCCGATGGGTGAGGGCCTTGCCCGCCCTCCAGATGCCCAGCACGCTCATCCCGTACCGCTCCCGAAACCGGATCTGCCGCAGCGTCTTCCCCGCCAGCCCGGTTCGCGGTGACAACACCACCTCGATCAACCCCAGTCGTTCGGATTCGAAATCCCCCCATTCGGGCGACACCTCCCGTTCAAGTTCGAAATCCCGGAACCCCTGCAGCGCCCGCAACTCTTCGCTCCGCCCCTCGATCAGGAGAGCATCCCCCGCCCGCAGTTCCTCGTCCGGTCCCGGCATCGCGGTCTTCGTGTCCCCGCGTCCCAACGCCAGCACCGTCATGCCCAACGCCTCCCCCAGCCGGGTCTCGGACAACGGCCGTCCCGCCAGCGGCGACCCCTCCGGAATCCGCACCGTGAACAGTCGCGACTCCAGGTCGTATCCCCCGGCCACTTCGTCCCTCGGCGTCTCCCGCACCGCTTCCCAACCCGCACCGGTCCGAAGCTCGGCCAGCCGCTCGGTCGGCCCCTGCACCAGCAGGACGTCGCCCGGCATCAGACGCCGGTCCTGAAGGTGGCTCCGGAAGATCTCCGGTCCGCGCTTCAGCGCCACCACGTTGACCCCCCAGCTCTGGCGCGCGTCCAGCCAGGCCAGGGTGCGCCCCACAAGGGCCGAACCCTTCGCCACCATGCACTCCGCGAACCCGATGTGCTCCGGGAACCACCCTTCCATCTCCGAACCGCTCTCCTCCATCACCAGACCCCGCCAGGCCGCCAGATCCTGGAGCTGGTCGGGCGTCCCCTGGATCAGCAGCCGGTCGTCGTCCTGCAGCACCGTCCACCGGTCGGGCGCCAGCCGCGTCTGCCCGTCCCGCAGGATGCCGGCCACATGCAGCCGCAAGGCCGAGCCCAGCCGGCTCTCCTCCAGCGTGCGCCCCACCAGCGCGCAACCCGGCGGCAGGCGCAGCACAAACATCCGCTCATGCAGCCCGTAGTGCTGCGTCAGGTTGGGAAGCGCCGTCGAGGGCGCCGGCTCCTCCATCCCGCGCCCGGCCAGCAGGCGGCGCCCCAGCACCGCCATGAAGCCGATCCCCACCACCGCCGCGGCCCCGCCCACGGGCAGAAAGTCGAAGAAGCCGAACGGTTTCAATCCCGCCTCCCGCAACGCCTGGCTGGCCAGCAGGTTCGGCATCGTCGCGAAGGTCGTGGTCATGCCGCCCAGCAATCCGCCAAAGGCCAGCGGCATCAGAAGCCGCGCCGGTGCCACCCCGGTCCGTCGCGCCATGTCCATCACCACCGGCAGGAACAGCGCCACGATGGCCACGGTGTTCATCACAAACGACAACGCCGCCGCCGTCGCCATCAGCGCCGCCACCAACCGGAACTCCCCCCTGCCCCCCACCCGCTGCACCCACTGCCCCAGCCACTGCGCCACGCCGGTCCGCTGCAGGCCGGCGCTCAGCACGAAGACCCCGACGACCGTGACCACCGCGGCATTGGCAAACCCGGCGATCGCCTCCTCCGGCTCGATGGCCCGCGCCCAGGCCAGGGCCAGCAGCACCAGCACCGCCACCACGTCGGTTCGCAGCCAGCCCGTGACCAGCAGCAGCACGGCCCCCCCGAGAATCCCGAGCACCGTGATGATCTCCGGCGTCACGGCGGCATCAGCGGCCCGGCCGCCTTCTCGTCAATGGTCAACTGGATCTGCCGCGGTTCCATGTCCTCCAGGGTCAGATCGGAGGGATGATTCAGATCACTGCTCGCCAACGGGTACACACGCAACCCGGGGTTCGCCCGCCACAGCTTGAGCGACAGCCGGAAGTCGTCGTCCCGCACAAACAAAAAGGCCCGCCGCGGTCCCGAAAACGTGGCCTTCACATTGGTGGGCCAAAGATCGCTCACCTCGAGATGCACCGGGAGCTGGCTGTACGTCACCGGCACGTCAAATGTGCGCCGCACCACCTGCGACCGGTGCACCACCACCGTCCACAGCAGCACCGCCAACCCCAGCGCCCCCAGCTTCTCCCTCGCATTCTCCCGCAGAAATCCGTACCAGGACCACCTCGATTCCCCCACCGGCGACAGTTCCCGGTAAAACGCCTCGAGGATCGCCGCCAGTTCCGCGCTGTCCGCCACCGTCCGGATCTCCCCGCGCCGCGCCACCGAAATCGTCCCGCGCTCCTCCGACACCGCCAGGCACAGCGCGTCGGCCCTCTCCGACAGGCCCAGCGCCGCCGCATGACGCGTGCCGCTCCGGGGCAGCTTCTCGAAGTTCTTCGACAACGGCAGGTGGCAGCCCAGCTTCTCCACCCGGTTCCCATCCAGGATCACCGCGCCGTCGTGCCCCGACGAATGCGGATCGAAAATGCTCTTGAGCAGCGGCTCGCTCAGCAATCCGTCCACCTCCTCGCCCCCCTCGATGTGGCGCCCGATGACATCCCGCCCCCGCAGCACCACCAACGCCCCCACGCGCGCCCGCGCCAGGTCGGACAGCGTCCGCGCCAGAATCTCCACCTCCCGGGGCACCATCCGCCGCGAACTGCGCCGGTACAGCGGCACCCGCCGTTCCACCCACCAGAGCGCCACCCGCTCGAAGAAGTACCGCAGATCCTCCTGAAAGATCACCACCAGGGCGATCAGGATGACCGCGAAGAACCCCTGCAACAGTGCCGTCGTCAGCACCAGGTTGAAACGGCGGGCCAGCAGGAACACCGCCCCCATGATCACCATCCCCGTCAGAATCATCGCCGAGCGCCGCGTCCGCCGCAGCGCCAGCAGGAAGGTGTAGATGACCAGCGTGACGATCGCGATGTCGAGCGACCCGGCCAGGCCGATCTCCCGCAGCGGACTCGTCGCACGCTCAAGCCATTCCATGGTCGCCGCCCTTCAACGCGTTTCCACCACCAGACGCCGAATCCCCGACAGCGGAATCCGCACCCAGTCCGGGCGATGGTTCAACTCGTACCCAAGCTCGTACAACGCCTTGTCCAGCACGTAGGCCTCGAGCATCGCGCGGCGGTCCTCCTCCGACCCCGGCAGCACCGAACTGCCGCTCATGGCCCCGAAGTACGCCCCCAGATAGGTCCCGCCCACCGCCGTCTGCCACATCCGCGCCCAGGGCTCGAAACGCCCGACCCGTTCCACCTCGAGACTCCCGCGCTCCACATGCTGCCGCAACGCCGCATGGGCCGCGTACTCGAACGACCGCAGCATCCCCGCCACGTCCCGCAGCGGCGAGCGCTTCAGAATCCGTTCGCCCAGGGCCAGCGCCGGTTCCCCCTCGAAATCGAAAATCACGAAGTCCTTCCCGGTCCACAACACCTGCCCGAGATGGTAGTCCCCGTGGATCCGCGTCCGCCATGCCACAATCCGCCGCTCGAACACCGGACGGAACCGCTCCACGATCGCCCCCTCCAAACCCAGCACCTCCTCGGCCAGCGCAACGACGTCCTCCGGCAACTGACGGATCTGCCGGCGCAGCAACCGCAGGCTGACCATCGCCTGGTTGCGCATCGACTGGAACACGCCCCGAAGGTAGTGCGGCGTGAAGGGTTCCGGGGCGAAGGCGGGTTCCTCCTCGGTGTCCGCCGACAGCGCCAGGTGTAGCGCCGCCGTGCGCTCACCCAGCATGCGCGCCGACTCGATGTAGGTGCCCACCGTCTCCGGCACGCCCGCCGGCCAGGTGCCCGCGGTCCAGCGCAGAGGGTCCGACCCCAGCGCCGGGGCGGTCTGCCCCTGCGCATCCAGCGGGCCCACCCGTTCGTAGAAACGCCCCAACGAGTCCAGGGTCAGTTCCCAGGCGTCCTTCGCGTTGGCCACCAGCCCGTGCAGAATCCCCAAGGTCATGCGGGCCCCGCCCGGACCCGCCCATTCGAGGGCCCCGGCCAGTTCCGGCGTGTGCGCAAACCCGCGCTGCGCCAGAAACCGCCCGATCTCCAGGTCCGGATTGGTCCCCGCCTCCAGCCGGCGAAACACCTTCAGGATCAGCTTGTCCCCGTACACCATCGAGGTGTTGCTCTGCTCCGCCCGCAAGGGACTCGGCTCGGGAGCCGGCCCCTCGCCCAGCAGCCGTCGCAACACCCCGGTCCGGCTGCCCTCCAGTTCCCCCCCCTCCCCCCGCACATGGCGGCGGTTCCGGATGGCCTCGATCAGGGCCCGACCCAGTTCCGACCCAACCCCCGCATCCACCAGCCAGCCGCGCGTTCCGTCCGCCCCTTGCACCTCGCCCAGCACCAGGCGCGGCCAGCGCTCCAGCAGCGGCCCCGCCTGCCCGCCCGCCACGAACGCCAGCGGCAGCAGATACACCTCGGGATCGCCCTGCACGTAATCCACCCGCGCCAGGACCAGGTGCGGGGCGTCATCCCCTCCGCCCAGCGGCACCGAGGCCGTCAGGGACACCTGCTTGATGGTCCGTGCCTTGGCGCCGAACCAGCGCTGGCCCCGCAGAAAATCGGGCAGCGCCGCCTCCAGCGCCGTCCGGCCCCGCCCGGACAGCAGTTCCCTCCAGGACTTGCCGACGGTGAATCCCCGCGCCCCGGGTCCATGCGCCGCCCGCTCGCCCTCCCCGTTGGCCGACCGCGGTTCGAGGGAAAACCAGTAGAACGCATGAGGCCCGAGCGTCAGGAAATACGGCCGGTCCTCGATCGGGGGAAACGCGTTGCGCCCGAAAAGCTCCACCGGAACGGTGTTGCGATGGGCCGCCAGATCGAGTTCGACCGGCTGCACAAACCGCGAAAGGTTCGCCACCACCAGCAGCGTCTCGTTCCCGTGGCGTAGCAGGAAGCTGAGGATCCGCCGGTTCTCAGGCTGCAGAAACTCGCAACGCCCCTCGCCCAGGGCCCGCCAGCGCTTCCGCAGCGCCAGCAGACGCCGCATCCACCACAACAGCGAATGCGGGTTGCCCAGCTGCGCCTCCACGTTGACCGCCTCGTAGTGATACTCCGGATCGTAGATGATCGGCAGATACAGGCTCTGCGGGTTGCCCCGCGAAAACCCCGCATTCTTGTCCGAACTCCACTGCATGGGCGTCCGCACCCCGTTGCGGTCCCCGAGAAAGATGTTCTCCCCCAGCCCGATCTCGTCGCCGTAGTACAACACCGGCGTTCCCGGCAGCGAAAACAGCAGGGCGTTGAGCAGCTCGATGCGCTTCCGGTCGTTGCCCAGCAGCGGCGCCAGTCGCCGGCGGATCCCCAGATTCAGCCGCGCCATCTGCACGTGGGCGTACATCCGGTACATGTAGTCGCGCTCCTCGTCGGTCACCATCTCGAGCGTCAGCTCGTCGTGGTTGCGCAAGAACAACGCCCACTGCGCCGTCTCCGGAATCGCCGGGGTCTGCTCCAGAATGTCCACGATGGGCGTCCGGTCCTCCATCCGGAGCGCCATGAACAGCCGCGGCATCAAGGGAAAATGAAACGCCATGTGGCATTCATCACCCCGTCCCCCCCCGAAGTAGGCCACGGCGTCCTCGGGCCACTGGTTCGCCTCCCCCAGCAGCATGCGGTCCCCGTACTTCCGGTCCACATGGGCCCTCAACCGCTTCAGGGCCTCGTGCGTCTCGGGCAGGTTCTCGCAGCTCGTCCCCTCCCGCTCGAACAGGTACGGCACGGCGTCCAAACGCACGCCGTCCACCCCGAGATCCAGCCAGAAGTCCAGCACCCGGATCATCTCCTCGAACACTTCCGGGTTGTCGTAGTTCAGGTCGGGCTGATGCGAGAAGAAGCGGTGCCAGTAGTAGGCCTCCGCCACATGGTCCCAGCTCCAGTTCGAGACCTCCACATCCTTGAAGATGATCCGCGCATCCTTGTACCGGTCCGGGGTGTCGCTCCAGACATAGAACTCCCGCCAGCGGCTCCCCGGCTTCGCCCGTCGCGCCCGCTGAAACCACGGATGCCGGTCCGAGGTGTGGTTCAGCACCAGCTCGGTGATCACCCGCAGCCCGCGCCGATGCGCCTCCTTCAGGAACACCCTGAAGTCGGCCAGCGTCCCGTAGTTCGGGTGCACGCTGAAATAGTCCGCGATGTCATACCCGTCGTCCCGCAGCGGCGACGGATAAAAGGGCAGCAGCCACAACGCCGTGATCCCCAGGTCCCGCAGATAGTCCAGTTTGCTGGTCAACCCCCTGAAATCCCCCACCCCGTTGCCATCCGAATCGCAGAAGGCACGCACGTGCACCTCGTAGATCACCCCCGACTTGTACCAGTGCGGGTCGCGGTCGAGTCCGTCGCGGGGGGCCGTCGCGGTCCGTCGTGTGGTCGCCATGGTGCGGTCTCCGGATTAACAGGGGTTGCTCATTGGTAGGTGTCGAAATCCCGCTCGCTGCGAAGATGGCTGCGCAGGCGGAAGATGTGCGCCGGCAGCAACTGCGGGTTCAGCTCGATGTAATTGCGCGCTCCGTGCCATGGGTACCGGGCGTCGGTCAACAGGTCGTGCACCTGGAAGTTCCCGCTCCGGTCGATCCCCAGATCGTCCAGGGGCAGTTCCAGCCAGCCGCTCTGCACATGGTGCGGGTCCAGGTTCACCACCACCAGCAGGATGTTGTCCAACGACGCCGTCGCCTTCGAGTACGCGATCAGTTGCGGGTTGTCGGTCCGGTGAAACCGCAACCCCTCGTTGGCCCATAACGCCGGGTTCTCCCGCCGGATCCGGTTCACCGACCGGATCAGTTCCGTCAGGTTCCCAGGGGCGTCCCAGTTCCAGTTCCGGATCTCGTACTTCTCGGAATTCAGGTACTCCTCGCTCCCCGCACTGCGCGGGCGGTTCTCGCACAACTCAAAAGCGGGTCCGTAAATCCCGTAACTGGCCCCCAGCGTCGCCGCCAGCACCAGCCGCGTCATGAAGGCCGGCCTCCCCCCGGCCTGCAGATACTGCGTCAGGATGTCCGGCGTGTTCGGCCACAGGTTCGGCCGGAAAAACTCCCGCACCGGCGACGAGGTCAGCTCCGTGAAATACTCCGTCAGCTCGTCCTTGGCGTTGCGCCACGGAAAGTAGTTGTACGACTGCGTGAACCCCAGCTTCGCCAGGGCATACATCAGCTTGGGCCGCGTGAACGCCTCGGACAGAAAGATCGCCTCCGGATGGACCGCCTTGATCGTCCCAATCGCCCATTCCCAGAACGCCAGCGCCTTGGTGTGCGGGTTGTCCACCCGGAATACCGTCACCCCCTGCCCGAGCCAGTACAGGAACACGCCCCGAAGCCCCTCCCATAACCCCCGCCAGTCCTCCGTCTCGAAATCGATCGGATAGATGTCCTGGTACTTCTTCGGCGGATTCTCGGCATACTGGATCGTCCCGTCCGGCCGCTTCCGAAACCATCCCGGATGCTCCCGCACCCACGGATGGTCCGGCGAACACTGGAAGGCCACGTCCAGCGCCAGCTCGATCCCCAACGCGCGCGCCCTCCCCACCAGCCGCCGGAAATCCTCCAGCGTCCCCAACTCCGGGTGGATCGCCGTGTGCCCCCCTTCCGCACCCCCGATCCCCCAGGGACTCCCCGGCTCCCCGGGTTCGCATTCCGTCCGGTTGTTCCGCCCCTTCCGAAAGGCCCGCCCGATCGGATGGATCGGCGGCAGGTACAGCACCTGGAATCCCATGTCCGCGATCCGCGGCAGCACGGCCTCGACGTCGCGGAAGGTCCCGTGCGGCCCCTGCCTCCCCGGACACGACCTCGGAAACATCTCGTACCAGGCCCCGAACCGCGCCAGCACCGGATCGACCGTCACCCGCAGCACCCGGCCGTACCGCGTTGCCAGGCGCCGGTCCGGGTGCCGCGCCATCGCCTCCGCCAGGTCCGCTCCCATGGCCCGCTCCGCCCTTGCCTCAACCGCCCCGCCGGTCCCGTCGCCCCGCACCGCCGCCGCCTCCTCCTTCAGCCATCGCCCCTCCCGGCCCCCGGCCCGGCCCGACGCCGCCTCCATCAGCGCCGCCCCGGCCAGCAGTTCCACCGACACTTCCTGCCCGGCCTTCCGCTTCTTCTCCGTGTCGTGCCGCCATGTCTCGAAGGCGTCCACCCACGCCTCCAGCGTGTATTCCGCCACCCCGGGCTCCGTCACCTCGAACGCCGCCCGCCACCGGTCGTTCCCCAACGCCGTCATCCGCTCCTCCTGCCATTCCCCCGCCGCCCCAGGCCGGTACCGCAGCACCGCCGCCAGCACATCGTGCCCGTCCGCAAAAATGTCCGCCTCCACCTCGACCCGTTCCCCCACCACCCGCTTGATCGCGTACCGCCCGGCGTCCAGTTCAGGGCTCACCCCCTCGATCCAGACCCGGCACCGCCCGTCCTCCTGGGGAACCGGGCCCGCCCTCCCAACCCCGACGGCGCCCGCCTCCTCCTTCCCGGATCTTCCGTTCCTCCCGGCCCCGCCCCGGGGCATTCCGGGCGACACGGCGGCCGCCCCCGATGGGGTGTTCGTTGGCTTCTTCATGTGGTTTGAAATCCTTTCCCCTCCCCGCCCCCCGGTCCCGCGGACACCGTCATGCCGGTCGCGCCCCCAGCCCCCCCCGCAATCCCCGGCCCGGTCGGCAGCGGCAGCTCGGCACGCACCTTCGGCAGGGCGCCCGGGTACTTCCGCTGGATCAATGCCAGCAGCTTCTCGCGGATCTCACACCGCAGATTCCATGCCCTCGAGGCGTCCTCCGAGGTCGCCAGCACCCGCAATTGCACCGTCCGCTCCGTGGCCTCCGTCACCTGCAGGTTCCAGAACTTCCCGTCCCAGTCCTCGCAGCTCTTCACAATCCGCCCCACCTCCGGCCGCAGCTCGTCCACCGGCATCGTGTAGTCCACATGCAGGAACACCGATCCCAGGATGTCGGCCGAAACGCGGGTCCAGTTCTGAAACGGTCGTTCGATGAAATACCCGATCGGAACCACCAGCCGCCGCAGATCCCAGATCCGCACCACCACGTACGTCAGTGTGATCTCCTCGATCCGGCCCCACTCGTTCTCGACAATCACCACGTCGTCCACCCGGATCGGCTGGGTCATCGCGATCTGAAATCCCGCCACCACCGTGGCGATGCTCCGCTGCGCCGCAAAGCCCACCACGATCCCCAGCACCCCGGCCGACGCCAGGATGCTGGCCCCCAGTTGCCGCACCGGCTCGAACACCATCAGCATCGACCCCGCCGTCAAAACCACGATCACCACCACCGCCAGCTTCCGCAGCACCTGGACCTGGGTGAAGATCTTCCGCGCCGCCAGGTTGTCCTTCACGTCGATCCGGTACTGCGCCAGCACCGCCGTCTCCGCCGCCCGGACCAGCCGGTACACCACATACCCGATCGCCCCGATCAGCAGCAGGCTCGATCCCCTCTGAAACAATTCCTGCGCCGCCTCCGGAATGCTCAGCGTCGGCAGCACCAGAATCACCCCGACCAGCGGCAGCACCAGCCGCAACCCCTGCGTCACCAGCGTCCCAATCACGTCGTCCCAACGCCGCCCCGTCCGCGCCGACCACCGCTTCAACTGCCGCCCCACCACGTCCACCATCCGGATCAGCAGCCACAGCACCGTCCCAAACGTCCCCACCTCGCGCACCCACGCCAGTGCCCCAAGCACCAGCGATGGACTTTCCTCGCTGTCCCAATGCAGAAACAGGATCGATCCCGCCGCCGTCCCGCCCCAGATCCACACCCACAAGGTCAAGGGCGGCAACGCCGCCTCGAGAACCTCCCGCCACACCCGCCACTTCGCCACCTGACGCCGCGCCGCACCGGGATCCAACGCAGCCTCACCGGCCGCCTCCTCGGGCGGACGCCCCACCCGCCGCTTCAGCCACGGACAGACCAGATGCCACGCCACCGCCACGATCCCCAGCACCGCACCGCTCAGGGCCAGTTGCAGCCAGGTGATCCCCAATATCGTCTCCCAATGCACCCATCCGCCCACATGCGGCTCGAGTCGCATCCCCAGTTCGTTCAATCGCTCGCTCCAATCCGCGTGGTTCATGCCTTCTCGTATCCCATTCCTGGTTCTTTCCGCCTTTCTTCCTCCCGCAGACCCTGCGGCGCCCGGCCCGCCCTCTCACACTCACGAAGGTCGATTTCACCGCTCCGGACCCCGCCATTTTAGCCACGTCACCCCGTCGCTCCATACTCAATGCCGGAAAAGTTCCCCTCCCACCCCATTTCGGTGCTCAAGAAGGCCCGTTTCAGAGTCGATAATGGAACGGGAACGACGGACCTCCGGTCGCCGTGCGGCCCCCATCCAGGGTCCCGGCCCGCGGGTTGTCCCGACGGAATCCGCCGCCCCTGGACCCGGGAACCACCCTTCCCGATCGATGAATGCCATCTTGCCGCGCGCCTTGCTCGCCCTTCCAATGTGGCTTCACGCCACGTCCGGACGCGCTGCCGCTGCCACCGCCGCCCCGGAGACGGCTGCCGCCGAACCGCCCCCCGCCCTCCCCTCCCTGTCCCAGGCCCTCGATTTCGGCGTGGACCCCCTCGCCTTTACCGCCGTCCTCCTCGCCCTCGGGATCGCCCTTCTCATGATCCGCGGCAACGCCGCCCTGCGGCGTCGCCTGACCCAGCACACCCGCCAGATCGCGTCCCTGACCAAACAGAGCGAGGAGTACGCCACCCTCTTCGATGCCGTCCCCGCCCTCGTCCTCTTCAAGGACGACCAGAACCGCCACCTCCGCATCAATCGCGCCGGAGCCGAACTCCTCGGCCGCGCCCGCGAGGCCATCGAAGGCCATCACGCCTCCGAAATCGACCCGATCCGCGCCCAGCAGTTCCACCGCGACGATATCGAGGTCATCCGCTCCGGCCGCCCCAAACTCGGCATCATCGAGTCCTTCCCCGTCGCCGGCGGCGGGGAACGCTGGGTTCGTACCGACAAAATCCCCTACCGCGACCCCTCCGGCCGCGTCATCGGCGTCATCGTCTTCGCCGTCGATATCACCGAACGCCTCGAAGCCCAGCTCGCCCTCCAGTGCGCCCACGACGAACTCGAAGCCCGCGTCGAGGAACGTACCGCCGCCCTCAAGGCCGAGGTCCTCCACCGGCGCCGCGCCGAGGAGGAGGCCCGCCGCGCCCGCACCGAGGCCGAGTCCGCCGACCACGCCAAAAGCCAGTTCCTCGCCGCCATGAGTCACGAGATCCGGACCCCGATGAACGCCATCATCGGCATGTCCAATCTCCTCCTCGAAACCCCCCTCAACACCGAACAAAAGGAGTTCGCCCAAACCGTCCGCGTCAGCGGCGAAGCCCTCCTTACCATCATCAACGACATCCTCGACTTCTCCAAGATCGAGGCCGGCAAACTGGACTTCGAAGAGCGTGACTTCGACCTCCCCGAAGTGGTCGAGGGCGTCCTCGATGTCCTCGCCGAAACCGCCCAGTCCAAGGGCCTCGAACTCGCCGGACTCGTCGAATCCGATGTCCCCGCCCGACTCCGCGGTGACCCCGGCCGCCTCCGGCAAATCCTCCTCAACCTCGTCGCCAACGCCGTCAAGTTCACCCCCTCCGGCGAGGTCATCCTCACCGTCGGCTGTGTCGAACTCAACGATCTCGCCGCCCGCCTCCGCATCAGCGTCCGTGACACCGGCATTGGCATCCCTCCCGAAGCCCAGACACGCCTCTTCCAGCCGTTCGTCCAGGCCGACGCCGCCACCTCCCGCCACGTCGGCGGCACCGGCCTCGGCCTCGCCATCTCCCGACGCCTCGTCGAAATGATGGACGGTACCATCGAGGTCGAAAGCGCCCCCGGGCGCGGCTCCACCTTCACCTTCACCGTCCTCCTCCGCGCCGCCCAGTCCCCCGCCCCCCAGGTCGCTCCCACCCTTCGACCGGTCGCCGGCCGCCGTGCCCTCATCGTGGACGACAATGCCGCCAGCGGCGCCATCCTCGATTACCTCGCCACCTCCTGGGGCCTGCGCACCGGCGGTTGGGCCGCCAGTGCCGACGAAGCCCGCCGCCACCTCGAAGAAGCCCTCCAGGCCCGGGACCCCTTCGACATCGCCCTCATCGACCTCCATCTCCCCGGCCCCGACGGCCTCGAACTCGCCCGCTCCCTCCACGCCGATCCGCGCTTCAACGGGCTCCCCATCCTTCTCCTCGCCCCACGTTCCCACCGCATTGCGCCCGACACCCTCCGCCAGGCCGGTGTCCATGCCCGCGTCGGCAAACCCGTCCGCGCCTCGCAACTCCACTGCGCCGTCGCCAATGCCCTCGCCCCCCAGTCCATCCCCCGGTCCGCCCACCCCGCCTCCCCCGTCCACGGACTCCCCGCCCCCCCAAGCTGCGACCCGCAGCCTCCCAACCGCGCCGCCCTCCGCATCCTCGTCGCCGAAGACAATCTCGTGAACCAGAAGGTCACCGTCCGGCAACTCGCCTGCCTCGGTTACTCCGCCGACACCGTCGCCAATGGCTCCGAAGCCCTCGAGGCCATCCAGTCCGTCGCCTACAACGTCATCCTCATGGACTGTCTCATGCCCGAACTCGACGGCTACGAGACCACCCGACGCCTCCGCCGCCTCGGCCACGATTCCGCCCGCCTCTGCATCATCGCCATGACCGCCAACGCCATGCAGGGCGACCGCGAACAGTGCCTCGCCGCCGGCATGGACGACTACGTCGCCAAACCCACCCGCCTCGAACACCTCGAGGAAGCCCTCGACCGCGCCAAGGCCCGCCTCTTCCCCGGCCGCTCCGCCCTCGCCATCGCCTGACGCCTCCTTGACCCTCCCGCCCCGGCCTCCCTACGGTGCGCCCCCATGTCCCTGGTCCGCCCTCCGCCCCAGGACCTTCGTGGCGCCCTGCGTCATCTGGGTCCCGGACTGATCGTCTCGGCGGCCATCGTCGGCTCCGGGGAACTCATCGTCACCACCAAGCTCGGCGCCGAAATCGGCTTCACCCTCCTCTGGTTCATCATCCTCGGCTGCCTCATCAAGGTCTTCCTCCAGGTCGAGTTCGGCCGCTATGCCGTCAGCCACGGCCGCACCACCCTCCAAACCCTCGATTCCATCCCCGGTCCGCGCTGGATCGTGTCCTGGCTGGTCTGGTTCTGGATGCTCATGTTCGTCGCCACCTTCTTCCAGGTCGCCGGCATGGTCGGCGGTATCGTCGGCGCCCTCCGCCTCGCCGGCTGGAGCGCCGGCCTCTCCGATGCCACCTGGGTCGGAGCCGTCTGCGCCGTCACCGCCGTCCTCCTCGCCGTCGGCCACTACCGGATGATCGAACGCTTCTCCGCCGTCATGGTCGCCGCCTTCACCATCTTCACCGTCGCAGCCGTGGTGGCCCTCGCCTGGACCCCCTACGCCCTCCAGTGGAACCAGCTCGCCGGCGGTCTCCGCTTCGAATTGCCCGCCTCCTTCACCATCGCCTTCGCCGCCTTCGGCATCATCGGCGTCGGCGCCTCCGAACTCATCTACTACCCCTACTGGTGCCTCGAAAAAGGCTACGCCGCCTTCGTCGGCCCCGACGACGGCTCCGACGCCTGGAAGGAACGCGCCCGCGGATGGATCCGCGTCATGAACCTCGATGCCTGGGTCTCGATGGTCATCTACACCCTCGCCACCGTCGCCTTCTACCTCCTCGGCGCCGCCGTCCTCCACGCCCGCGGCACCCAGGTCACCGACCGCGATCTGATGGCCAGCCTCTCCGAAATGTACCGCGAGACGTTCGGCGCGATCGGCTTCTGGGGCTACCTCGCCGGCGCCCTCATCGTGCTCTACTCCACGGTCTTCATCGCCACCGCCTCCAACGGCCGCCTCATGGCCGACCTGCTCCGCCTCCTCCGCCTCATCCGCGCCCGTACCGAACCCCAGCAGCGCCGCGTCGTCCAGCTCACCTGCCTCGCCCTGCCCATCGTCTATTTTGTCCTCTATCTCACCGTCGGCGCTCCCGTCAGTCTCGTGCTGGTCGGCGCCCTCGCCCAGGCCCTCATGCTTCCCCTCCTCGCCGGCAGCACCCTCTATCTCCTCTACCGCCGCACCGACCCCGCCCTCCGTCCCCGCGGTCCCTGGATCTCCTGCCTCTGGATCTCCGCCTCCCTCATGGCCGTCGTCGGCCTCTACCAGGCCTTCGATCAGGCCCGCAAATGGTGGCCCTGACCGGGTGCTTGACCGTGTCCCCCCCTCCCTCCTAGGGTGCCCGACCCGTTCCGGGAAGGTACCTTCTGCCGGTCCTCCGGCGGGTTCCGAACGAAAGGATCTATTCCGTGAACGTGTCTGTGGAGCAGTTGGCGCCGTGCAAGGTGCTCATCAAGATCGAAGTCGATGCCGCCTCCGTGGAGAAGGCCTTCGATGAGGCCACCGCCGAAATTCAGAAAAAAGCCCGCATCACCGGCTTCCGCCCGGGCAAGGCTCCCGCCTACATGATCGCCCGCGCCTTCGGCGGCGACATCCAGCACGAGGCCCGCCGCAAACTCATCGCCGCCAGCTACAACGCCGCCCTCAAGGAACATAACATCCAGCCCCTCAGCCAGCCCGAGGTCGAGGAAATCCAGTTCGGTCGCGGCCAGCCCTACTCCTACGCCGTCACCCTCGAAACCGAACCCCGCTTCGACCTGCCCGAATACAAGGGCATCCCCGTCGAGGTCGAAATCCGTGAGGTCACCCCGCAGGACATCGAACGCGCCCTCCTTGCCCTCCGCGATCAACGCGCCGAGTTCCAGGATGTCTCCCGCCCGGCCGCCTCCGGCGACTACGTCGTGGTCCATTACACCGGCACCTGCGAAGGCAAGCCGATCACAGACCACTCCCCCACCGCCCGCGGCCTCACCGAACAGAAGAATTTCTGGCTCAAAATGGAGTCCGCCCACTTCATCCCCGGCTTCACCGACCAGCTCCTCGGCGCTTCCGCCGGCGAGAAACGCACCGTCACCGTCACCTTCCCCGCCGATTTCGTGGTGCCCGTCGTGGCCGGTAAACAGGGCGTGTACGAGGTCGAACTGCTCCAGGTCAAGGAACGTCACCTCCCCGAACTCACCGATGCCTTCGCCTCCCAGTTCGGCGTGGATACCCTCGACGCCCTCCTCGATGGCGTCCGCGGTGACCTCGAAAACGAACTCAAACACAAACGCGTCACCTCCATCCGCAACCAGATCATCCAAACCCTCCTCAGCCGGGTCCAATGCGATCTCCCCGACGGCATCGTCGAACATGAAACCCGCAGCGTCGTCCGCGATATCGTCTCCCGAAATCAGGGTCGCGGCCTCACCAAGCAGGACCTTCAGGAGCACAAGGACGAAATCTTCGCCGCCGCCAACACCAGCGCCAAGGACCGCGTCAAGGCCGCCCTCATCCTGAATCGCATCGCCGACCGCGAAGGCATCAGGATCAAACAGGAGGAGGTTCT
Organism: Verrucomicrobiia bacterium; assembly: GCA_019634625.1. NCBI lineage: Bacteria > Pseudomonadati > Verrucomicrobiota > Verrucomicrobiia > Verrucomicrobiia bacterium. The sequence continues at coordinate 108,784 of JAHCBA010000018.1, read as the reverse complement.
CCAGGCCGTCGCCATGATCGCCCAGCGCCAGAACGAACGCCCCGAAAAACTCCTCCGCGCCATGCAGCAGGACGGCCGCCTCAGCAGTCTCTCCGAACAGATCCTCACCTCGCGGGTCCTGGACTACCTCCAGCTCCAGGCCCTCATCAGCGAGGTCCCGGCCCGGCCCCAGCCGGCCCCCGCTCCCTGATCCCCCCCACGGCCGCTCCCACGCCGCTCCCACGCCGCTCCCAAGCCGCCCCAGGCCATGTCGTTGCCCGCCGTCCCGCACGCCTCCAGCGCCCCAGGCGCTCGGGTCGCCACCCTCGACAACGGCCTGGTCGCCATCGTCCTCGAAGACGCCAGCGCCCCCGTCGTCTCCGCCCAGGCCTGGTGCCGCGCCGGGAGCATCGACGAAGGCCGCTGGCTCGGTGCCGGCCTCTCCCACGTCCTCGAACACATGCTCTTCAAGGGCACCTCGACCCGTGGCCCCGGCCGCATCGACCAGGAGGTCCATGACGCCGGCGGCAGCATGAACGCCTACACCTCGTTCGACCGCACCGTCTATTGGATCAATGTCCCCAGCTCCGGCACCCACGTCGCCCTCGACATCCTCGGCGACATCATGCAGCACGCCACCCTCCCCGAGGAGGAACTGGTCAAGGAACTCGATGTCATCCGCCGGGAAATGGACATGTGCCACGATGACCCGTCCCGCCGCTCCAGCCGCCGGCTCTTCGAAACCGCCTACACCCGGAGCCCCTACCGCTATCCCATCATCGGCCTCCCCGACATCTTCAACACCCTCTCCCGCGACGACGTCTTCGCCTACTACCGCGAAAAGTACGCCCCCAACAACCTCTTCTTCGTCGTGGTCGGAGATGTCTGCGCCGAGGACGTCGTGGCCCGCCTCGGCGAGGCCTTCGCCGGGGCCCGCGCCCGCCCCCTGCCCGCCACCCCCCACGCCCTCGAACCCCGCCAGACCGCCCCCCGCGAACGCATCGAGGAAGCCCCCATCGAACTCGGCTACCTCCATGGTTCCTGGCATATCCCGGAACTCCGCCATGCCGATGTCCCCGCCCTCGATGTCCTCAGCGTGATCCTCGGCGGCGGTCGCAGTTCCCGCCTCTACCGCCAGGTCCGCGAAAAATCCGGCCTGGTCCACGCCGTGGACGCCTGGACCTACAGCCCCGGCAGCCCCGGCCTCTTCGGATTCAGCGCCGTCGTCGAAGGCGAACGCTTCCCCGATGCCTGCCTCGCCATCGGCGACGAAATCGAGCGCCTCCGCGATGCCGCGGTCTCCGAAGCCGAATGGGCCAAGGCGGTCAAGCAGATCACCGCCGCCACCCTCGCCGTCCGCAAAACCATGCAGGGCCAGGCCCAGGACCTCGGCTCGAGCTGGCTGACCGTCGGCGATCTCGGCTTCTCCGCCCGCTACCTCGACGCCGTCCGCCGTACCACCCGCGAAGACCTCCGCCGTGTCGCCCAGTCCTACCTGGCCCCCGACAACCGCACCGTCTGCGCCCTCCTCCCCGCCGGTTCCCGACCCGCTGCCGCCACCCGGACCGTCTCCACCCGCCGCTCCGCCGTCGAGTGCGTCACACTTCCCAACGGACTTCGCCTCCTCCTCAAACAGGACGACCGCCTCCCGTTCGTCGAGTTCCGTGCCGTCTTCCAGGGCGGTGTCCTCGCCGAAACCCCCGACAACAACGGGATCACCGGCGTCATGACCCGACTCCTCCTCAAAGGAACCGAATCCCGCTCCGCCGAGGAAATCGCCACCGAAATCGAATCCGTCGGCGGCAGCCTCGATGGCTACGCCGGCAACAACAGCTTCGGTGTCACCCTCGAACTCCTCCAGTCCGATTTCTCCCTCGGCCTCGACCTCCTCGCCGACGTCATCCTCCATCCCTCGTTCCCACCCGACGAACTCGAACGCGAACGCGAATTCCAGCTCGCCGGCATCCGGGCCCAGAAGGACCAGCTCCTCCAGCTCGCCGGCCGCGCCATGCGCAGCGCCCTCTTCGGCCCCGCCGGCTACGGCCTCGACGCCACCGGCACCGAAAACTCCGTCGAACGTCTCTCCGTCGAATCCATCCGCGCCTTCCATCGGCGCCTCGCCGTCCCCAACAACTGCGTCCTCGCCCTCTACGGCGATCTCAATCCATCCGAGGTCCGCGCCGCCGTCGAACGGACCTTCCGCGACTGGACCGCCGCCCCCACCGGACTCGATCCCCTCCCCAATCCGCCCCCGCCCAGCCAGCCCAGACGCGTCGAGGAGGTCCGCGATAAGAAACAGGCCGTCGTCGTCATGGGCTTCCGCGGCACCACCCTCCGCCATCCCGATCGCCACGCCCTCGAACTCGTCCAGGAAGCCTGCAGCGACCTCGGCTCCCGCCTCTTCCTCCGCATCCGCGACGAACTCGGTCTCGCCTACTACGTCGGCGCCCAGAACTTCGTCGGCCTCGTCCCCGGCTTCTTCTCCTTCTACGCCGGCACCGAACCCGCCAAAACCGACCTCGTCACCGCCGAGTTCCGCAACGAAATCGCCAAACTCCGCGACCACGGCCTCACCGACACCGAACTCCAGCGCTCCAAGGCCAAGGTCGTCGGTCAGAAAAAGATCGCCCGCCAGGACCTCGGCACCTGCGCCATGGCCGCCGCCCTCGACGAACTCTACGGCCTCGGCCACGCCCACAGCGATTCCGAGGACGCCCTCTACGAGGCCGTCACCCTCGACGACGTCCGCCGCGTCGCCCGCCACTACCTCGACCCCGAGGCCCTCGTCCTCTCCATCGTCCGCCCGTAGCCAGGCCCCCACGCCTCGCGGGCCTCCCGAAGACGCCGGCGTCACGAGATCTTCCCGTCGCTGAAAACAAGGCGAGGATCCTGCATCGACACGGAACTCGCTCCCCCAACTGACAAACCGCCCCAACCCCGCTACCCTGCCCGCGTGTCCGACCGCGCGGCGTCCATCGACCCCTCCGCTCCGGCTCTCGCACTTGCCCGGATCCGCCTCCCGGACCTCTGGCAGCAGGAGGCCGTCGCCGCCCTCCGCGCCGGCAAGGACGTCGTCGTCCATGCCCCCACCGGCGCCGGCAAAACCCTCATCTTCGAACTCTGGTCCAACGAAGGCCGCTGCCCGCCCCAGGCCATCTACACCGTCCCCACCCGAGCCCTCGCCAATGACAAACTCGCCGAGTGGCGCGCCCGCAACTGGAACGTCGGCATCGCCACCGGTGACCTCGCCGACAACCTCGATGCCCCCATCCTCGTCGCCACCCTCGAAACCCAGAAGAACCGCCTCATCCGCGGCGACGGCCCACGCCTCCTCGTCATCGACGAATACCAGATGATCGGCGACCCCGATCGCGGCCTCAATTACGAGATCGCCATCGCCCTCGCCCCGCCCCGCACCCAGCTCCTCCTCCTCAGCGGTTCCGTCCACAACCCCCAGCAGGTCGCCGCCTGGCTCCGTCGCCTCGGCCGCGATGCCGTCGTCGTCCGCCACGACGAACGCCCCGTCCCCCTCGAAGAAGTCTGGGCCGCCAACCTCCAGTATCACCTCCCCTCCGACATCCGCGGCTACTGGCCACGGCTCCTCGCCAAGGCCCTCGCCGAGGGCCTCGGCCCCATCCTGGTCTTCGCCCCCCGCCGTCAGGCCGCCGAAACCTTCGCCCGCGACATCGCCCGCCAGCTCCCCAATCCCGATCCCCTCACCCTCACCCGCGAACAAAAACTCCTCGCCGGCGAAGCCCTCTCCAAACTCCTCGCCCAGCGCGTCGCCTATCACCACAGCGGACTCAGCTACGCCGCCCGCGCCGGCGTCATCGAACCCCTCGCCAAGGCCGGTCAGCTCCGCGTCGTCGCCGCCACCATGGGCCTCGCCGCCGGCATCAACTTCTCCCTCCGCAGCGTCGCCCTCGCCGGCGATTCCTACCGTCGCGACTTCGTCGAACAACCCCTCCGCCCCGACGAAATCCTCCAGATGTTCGGTCGCGCCGGCCGACGCGGGATCGACGACATCGGCTACGTCCTCGTCTCCAGCAACGAACTCCGCCTCCGCGACGCCCATCCCAGCCAGTTGTCCCGCTGCGGCCTCGTGGACTGGGGCGCCCTCCTCAGTGTCATGGCCGGCGCCGCCGACCGCGGCGAAAACCCCTTCGAAACCGCCGTCCGCGTCCAGCAGCGCCTCTTCACCTCCAAACCCATCCATCTCGGCGTCGAAACCTGCCTCCAGTTCCCCAATGCCCCCTGCGGCCTCGCCACCGACGCCGAACGCGCCCGCCGCGTCCGCAGTCGCGCCCGCCAGTTCCTCAGCTCCCGCGGCACATGGGAACCCCTCCCCGCCCTCCGCCCCGTCGCCGCCGGAGAAGTCTTCACCCCAACCCCCGCCTCGCCCCCCGCCACCCGTGCCGCCCACCCTCGCCCCCCGTCACCCTCCCCTGCCTCGCCTCCGCCCCCTGCCCCATCCGCCGCCCGGACCACTGACCCGGCCGCGCCCAGCCTCGTCCCCGCCCTCTCGGTCCAGGCCGTCGTCGAGAAACTCGGGCAGGGCTGGATCGTCACGCTCCAGGACACCGAACGCGGACGCCTCTACGGCCGCGCCATCAAAATCGCCGACATCCTCACCGGCGAACGCCTGGTGCTCGTCAAGGGAATCCGCCGCCTCACCGACTGGCGCGGTCGCCTCGCCACCCTCGCGGAATGGGAATCCCGGCTCCGCCCCCTCCTCGAACAGCGCCTCGCCGACCAGCGCACCCCCGCCGTCCGCTTCGTCCGCGAACCGCAACGCCTCGTCGCCCACCTCAGCCTCGCCGCCCTCCCCCTCCGCGTCCCCGTCGATTCCCACGGCATCGCCCTCTGGCACCCCCCCGAACGCGACGTTCCCCACGCCGACTGCGCCGTCTGCGCCCTCGCCCCCACCTGCCGCCAGCTCGCCCCCGGCACCGGCACCGCCGCCCTCTGGCGCCGCCTCGCCCTCATCGATCCCCGCGGCGTCCCCACCCGCCGCGGCCGCCTCGTCGCCGCCCTCCCCCAGACCGTCGGGCTCGCCCTCGCCGCCGCCCTCGAGGACGACTCCTATCCCCTCGACGAACTCGTGTACGACCTCGCCAATCTCGATGCCGGCTTCCGCTTCGCCGGCGAAGACTCCCGCTGGGGCGGACGCCTCCCCGCCGCCTCCCAGCGCGCCTACGGACTCCTCAATGTCCCCGGCTACCTCGAAAGCGGCCTCCCCCCCCGCTACGGCTCCGGCGCCAACGACATCGTCCTTCAAGCCCATCGTCATCCCGGCAAACGCCTCGCCGCCACCGACGAACTCCGCGGCGAAGGCGACATCGACCGCCTCATCATCGAATGGCGCAGTCTCCTCCGCCAGATCGCCCACGCCCCCGCCCTCGACTGGCCGCGCTGGACCGCCTTCCAGGCCATGGCCCGGGGCATCCTCCGCGAAACCGAGTCCCCCACCCTCACCGACCTCCCACCCCTCACCTACGCCCAGAAGCGCCGCGTCGATCACCGCCTCTCCTTCCGCCGCCACTGAACGCCAATCGACGCAACTTCCGTGCCTATGCACGCCGTTTCCGCTCGTCGGGCTCCGCCAACTCAACCCACTTGCCCGCCACTCGGAATTGGCAAAGTGAACCCGCCGGAACAACATCGGATCGAACCCAACGCAACCCGTCCCACGTCACGGATGAACGCGCGATTCCCATCCTCCTTCCTGGTTTTCCTCGGCGTACTCTTCCTGGTCCGCCCCGCCACCTTGGCACAAGCCCCCACCTCCGCCCCGCAATGGCAGGAGGTCGAACTCACCTTCACCGCCTCGCGCGACACCCCCAATCCCTACACCGAAGTGCTGGCCTGGGTGGACTTCACCCACGACGACGGCGCCCGCATCCGGCGGCCGATGTTCTGGGATGGCGCCCGCACCTTCCGAGTCCGCTTTGCCTCGACCCACTCCGAAGGCACCTGGCACTGGCGGTCGGCGTCCGCCCCTGAGGATCCCGGTCTCCACGGCCATACCGGAACGTTGCTCGCCGCAGCCGGGCGCACCGGATCCGATGCCACCGTCTTCGAGCGCCATGGCCTCTGGAGCATCCCGCCCGGCGGCCGGAACCTCCTCCACGCGGACGGCACCCCACGACTCCTGTGTGCGGATACGCCCTGGGCCCTGCCCTGGAGGGCCACGCCCGACCAGGCACAAACCTACGCCCGCGACCGCCACGCCAAGGGTTTCAACGCCGCCCTCCTGATGACCGTTCAACCCGACATGAAAGCCACCGGCCCACGATCGCGCACCGAAGACCTGGGCTTCGATGTCGGGTTCGAGGATCTCCCCGAAGGCACCCTCAGACGCCCGCGACCGGAATACTTCCGGAGGTTCGACGAACTCGCCGCCATCCTTGTGGCCCACGGCATCGCTCCGGTGTACCAACCGGTCTTCCACGGCTACGGATGGAACGGCCGCCAGGTCGCCGGCAACGTGGTCAGCGCCGGGGACTACGCCCGCTATTGCCGATACCTGGTCGCCCGCTACGGCGCCCGACCTGCCCTCTGGCTCGTGGGGGGCGACGGACCCGCCACCCATCCGCATGTTCTGGAACAGCTCGATCTGGCCGGTCGAACCACCCGGGACTGGGATGCCTACCGCCAGCCTGTCGGCATCCACTACTCGCCTCACGCCCTCAACCGCACTCACCAGGACCGGGACTGGCTCGACTTCCAATGGTGCCAGACCGGCCACAACGGCGAACATGTGCCCGAGCGCGTCGCCGACATGTGGCGCAACCTGCCGGTCAAGGCCGTCGCCAACGGAGAACCAACCTATGAGAACATCGGCCGCACCGGCCGAGGCGCCGGCTGGTGGCAGGGCCACGAAGCCTGGCTCAACCTCACCGCCGGCGGCACCATGGGCGTGGTCTATGGCGCGGCCAGCCTCTGGCAATGGCGCCTCCACGCCAGGGAACCCGACCATGCCGACTGGTGCACCGCCCCGGACGCCGGCTGGCGCGAGGCGCTCGACTTCGAGGGCTCCCTCTACCCTGGCATCATGGCAAGGATCTTCGAGGGACTGCCCCTGGCCGGCATGGAACCGAACTGGATCTACACCTACGGCCGCCGTGGTCTGGCCGTGCCCGGCAAGCTCTTCGTGCTCTACCTGCCCGAGGGCGGCTCCACGGCCATCCTCTCCCTCGACGTGCCCCGCCCCTATCGCGTGTTCGATCCCCGCACCGGCCTCGTCCTCCGGCACGACCGCCTGCCCGACACGACGACCGCCCAGGTCCACAGCGGCTCGCCCAATGAACCGCGCGTCCTGGTCTTTCTTGCCGACTGACCCCCCGCCAACCTCCCTCAAGCCGCCCCCATGAACCGAACCCGTTCGCCGCACCCGCCGCAGCCCCATCCGCAGCCTTCAACCACCCGCCGGAACCGCCCAACACCCGGGTTGTTCGCCGCGGCCCTCGTGGCCTTCCTCCTGTCCCCGAATCCGGCCCAGGCGGCCACGCCTCCGGAACGCCAGACGGTCGTGACCCTCGTCGGTGATGCCTTCCACATCAACGGCCGCCCAACCTACCAGGGCCGCACCTGGCACGGTCACCGGATCGAGGGTCTCCTCATGAACGCCCGCCTCGTGCAGGGCATCTTCGACGATCTCAATCCCGACACCGTCTCGCGATGGGCCTACCCGGACACCGGCCGCTGGGATCCCGACCGCAACACTCGCGAGTTCGTCGCCGCCATGCCCGAATGGCGGCGTCACGGCCTCCTGTGCGCCGTCGTCAACCTCCAGGGCGGCAGCCCCGAAGGCTATTCGCGCGCCCAACCCTGGCACAACTCCGCCATCCGCTCCGATGGCTCGCTCCGCCCCGACTACCTCGCCCGCCTGGAGAAGATCCTCGATCGGGCCGACGACCTCGGCATGGCCGTCATGCTCGGCATCTTCTATTTCGGCCAGGACCAGCGCCTCGACGACGACGAGGCCGTCCGGCGCGCCGTCGAAAACACCATCGACTGGGTCGTGGCCCGGGGCTACCGCAATGTCCTCATCGAGATCGCCAACGAGTGCGACAACGCCGCCTACGAACGCGACCTCATCAAGGCCCCCCGGGTCCACGAACTCATCCAGCTCGCCCAGGAACGCTCCACCCGCCTCGGCCACCGCCTGCCCGTCAGCGTCAGTTACAACGGCGGTTCCATCCCCCGCCCGAATGTCGTGCGACTCGCCGACTACATCCTGCTTCACGGCAACGGCGTCCGCGATCCGGCGCGCATGGCCGACATGATCCGCACCGTCCGCGCCATGCCCGGGTACCGCGGCCAGCCCGTCGTCAACAACGAGGACGACCGCCCCTGGCGCGACGAACATCAGGGCTGGGGCCATTCCGGCAACAATCTCATCGCCTGCGTCAGCCACTACGCCTCCTGGGGCTACTTCGACTTCCGCCAGCCCGGCGAGTCCTTCAACGAGGGCTTCCAAAGCATCCCCGTGGACTGGCAGATTCGCTCCGACCGCAAACGCGCCTTCTTCCGCCTCCTCGCGGAAATCACCGCCCACCCTTCCCTCCCTTGATTCCACGGATTCCAGGACGACGCCTTTTTCCTCCCGCCATGACCCCCGACCGGATGCTGCCTTTTGCCCTGTTCCTCCTGCTCACCGCCGGTCCGACGTCGTTCGGCCAGACCCCCAACCCGCCCGGCGGCGCCCTCGCCGGCGAACGCTACCGCGTCATCGTCTCCACCGACATCGGGGGCTCCGACCCGGACGATTTCCAGTCCATGGTCCACTACCTGGTCTATGCCGATCTGTTCGACACGGAGGGCTTGATCGCCTCGCCCCCCCATGGCGGTCGGAAAGCGCACCTTCTCGAAGTGCTCGATGCCTACGAGGCCGACTACCCGCGCCTAAAACAGCGTTCGGAGCGTTTCCCAGCCCCAGACGCGTTGCGGGCCGTCACCCGGCAGGGTGCGGTGGACGCGGCCCCGGCCGCCGGTTACTCCAACCCGACCGACGGATCCCGTTGGATCATCGAGCGCGCCCGCGCCGACGACCCGCGTCCGCTCTGGGTGCTGGTGTGGGGCTCGATCACCGACGTGGCCCAGGCCCTGCACGACGATCCCGGCATCAAACCCAAACTGCGCGTGTACTTCATCAGCTCGTGGAACCGCCGCATGGATCAAGCCGCGCGCGACTACGTGGTCCAACAGCACCCGGACCTCTGGCTCATCGAGGCGGACACGACCTTTCGCGGGATGTATGTGGGAGGGGACCACAGGGGCGATCTCGGCAACCGCGAGTTCGTCACCCGCCACGTTCGCCATCAGGGCGCCCTCGGCGACCTCTTCTTCGCCAGGAAGGCGGACATCAAGATGGGCGACACGCCGTCGGTCCTCTACCTGCTGCGCGGCAACCCGGACGATCCGACCGGCGAAAGCTGGGGCGGCGCGTTTGTGCAACCCAACCCCACCCGCCCCTACTGGACCGACAATCCCGACCCGGCCCTGCGGGAGGGGAACTACCCCGGGGCCAGAACCGTGAACCGCTGGCGCGAAGCCTACCTCCGCGACTGGCAGCACCGCCTCCCGGGGTCACATCTCTGATTTTGACATTTGCCCTTCCTCCCCGGTTCCTGCCCCGACGTGCCGGGAAGGCCGCCGCCGTCATCGGGCCGAACCCCAAATCCGTTCCAACAGGTCGTGCAGCTCCGGATCGAACTCCTTCAGTTCGGCGCGGACAAAGGGATGGAAATCGTTCCGGTAGAAATAGGCCTCGGTCCCTTCGGCGAAATACTCCTTGTGATTGGTCAGCCCGTAGTGCCTCACGCGTTCGCCCGTATAGAGCAACACCCGCTCGTAGTTGCCCGCCGCCCGCGCCCGTTCGTAGGCCGCGAGGATTTCCGGATGCTCGAAGCCGAGGACCTGATCGTGATACCCGTGCGCCAGTTCGTGCAGGATCACCGCCGGATGCTTCAGCATCTCGGCCCTCGACAACAACGCGCGGGCCTGCGTGATGTGTACGTGCTTCGCAAGCCGCGGATCGTGGCGATTGACGACCAGCCAGCGGCGGCTCGGATGGTACTGCATCGAATTCAGCCGGGGATGGTCGTGCTCGATCCAGATGCCGATCCGCTGCAACTCGGTCCGCTGCGGTTCCTGGACCAGTATCCGGATCCGTTGCAGATGGTTCGCCAGCATGGCGAGCGCCTCCGCCCCTTCCTCCGCGTGTTCCCCCTCCAGCAGGGCGGGATCGACCCGGACCGTCCAGCCTTCCATCGCCCGGATCACCGGATCGAAGCGCACCGGCGACCCCGCCTCGACCTGCGCGATCATCCGCCGGTAGTACGCGCCGGTCTCGCCCCCGGACGATGGGGGCCGGAAATCCCGGTTCAGACTCCTGCCCCCCCAGGCCGTCTTGATCAGCAACACCTGCTCGTCCATCGCATCCCCCAGCACATGGCCCAATTGCAGCTCCGGCCCGAAATGATGGCGCCCCCCGTAGATGGAATACCCGACCCCCAGCGGTCCCGCCAGGAGCGGCCTCCCTTCGCGCTGGTAATGCACCCAGACATCGTCCCGTTGCGTCCATTGCCCCGAAGCGTCGCGGAGATGCGGGTACCGGGACGCCGTGGCCGGGTTCGCCAGCAGGGCCGCCAGCGTTCCCTTCCCGTCGTTGTAATCCCGCCCGCCCAGATCCACCACCGCCTGGCCTTCCATGTTGGACTGGCCCGCCAGGACAAAGACCCGCACCGGCCCGCCGCCAGCGCCCCTGGCCCCATCCGCCCCCAGAACCAGCATCATCACGGCGACCCATCCAACGATCCTGAAAGTCATTCCCCAATCCAGCCGGGACACCTGCCCTCCTTCAACCAGGAACTTCCCGGGAACTTCCCGGGCAGGCATGATGCGGCGCATCCCCACGTTGTCGATGAGGAGCCAGCAAATCGGAGGGACGAGCTCCGCGAGTCCTCAAGCCATTGCTCCAGACCGCTTCCCCCTCCAGGGAACTCGTACTCAGCCCGAAGGGCGGTCCTCGTCCTCGATCTCGATCCCGCAGACACACCGCTTCGAGCATCGCCTTCTCGTTGGCCCGATGGGTTCGATCCTGCCCGGACCCCCATTCCGCGTGGGAACTGGGCTGGGTGATTACGATTACGATTACGATTACGATTACGATTACGATTACGATTACGAGGCCGAGGCCGAGGCCGAGACCTGCTGCCAGAACCTGAGGTGCACCCTCTCGAAGGGGCTCTGACGGAGCGCACCAAGGCGGGTCCCCGCGGAGCTCCCAGTGACTACAGAGATTCCGGGAGCTTCACCTTCGATCGGGTCCGAGAAACCCGCAGGGTTTCCAGAGATTAGCCGGGGGTCGAGCCCGGCTCCGCGGGTTCGACCCCCGGTCAGAAGTCACACCCCCGCTCACGACCCCGACAGGGGTCGCAGAACCCATCCCTCGATCCCGCAGACACAACGCTTCAGGCGCCGCCTTTGGGCTCGGCGCATCCCCAAGTTGTCGATGAGGAGCCAGCGAATCGGAGGGACGAGCTCCGCGAGTCCTCAACCCAACGCTCCAAACAGCTTCCCCCTCCTCGGAACTCGTACTCAGCCCGAAGGGCGGTCACACCCCGGCCGACACCACGGATCCGCGGGCCCGCGGAAGCCGCAATTCCCCTGCTTCCATCCCGGCGGCCAGGCGCTCCCGGAACCGGACATGCCGCCATCGAGTCCATTGCACCAGGGGAGCCCAGGCCGCATGGACCAGGCGGTTCCGGATCAGCCAGTGCCAGAGCCGGTTGGAACGTTTGTACAGCAGGCTCATCGCCAGGTAGGGCGCCATTGCCGCCATGCCCGACGGACGCCGCCGCCAGATGGACGTCAGCGAAAACGTCCGCCGGTAGAGCCAGTCATAACCCGACGCGAGTTCCTCCGGACTGAGATGCCGCGGCCGGAACACCACATGGCCGGTGTCATAGAGCGCCCACTCCCGGTGCAGGATCCGGCCCTCGCCTTCGAGCTGCCGGTACAGGGGCGTCCCGGGATAGGGCGTGAGAATGTGGAAGGTGGCGCACTCCAGCCGGGTCGCCTCGATCCATTCCGCCAGGGTCCTGAAGACCTCCCGTCGATCCTGGTCAAAGCCCAGCACGAAGCTTCCATTGACCTGAATGCCGTGATCGTGAAGGAGGCGCACCCGCCGCGCATAGTCCTCCGTGCGCGGTGTCCGCTTGCGCGCCTCGGCAAGATTGGTGTCCGACAGGGACTCAAACCCGATGAACACGCCGGTGCATCCCGCCAGGGCCATCTCCCGGACCACCGACGGGTCATCGGTGACATCCAGTGTGACCGCCGCGCTCCAGATGCGCCTCAGCGGCCGGAGCTCCCGGCACAAGGCCACCAGATAGTCCGGTCGTGAACCGAGGTTGTTGTCCACGAACACCGCGTAGGGTTCCGCCCGTGGCCTCCCATTGACGGCGGATGTCAGCCGGCTCCCGCATCCGGTAGGGCATTCTCAGCCCGCCTGTCGCCAGATAGCAGAATCCACAGCGATTGTGGCATCCGCGCGTCGCGATCAGGCTCGCCGTCGTCAGGAAACTGCCGCGCGGCAACAGGTCCCGCCGTGGAGCGGGATCGCCATCGTACGGCCCATCGAAGTCCGCCGCATAGCGGGCCTTCAGCCGGCCGGCCGCCAGGTCTCGAAGCATGACACCCCACAGGGCCGCACCCTCGCCCAGCGCCAGCGCATCCGCATGCGGCGCCGCCTCATCCGGACAGGACAACACGTGGAGCCCGCCCAGGATCACCCGGCTGCCCCGCTCCCGATACCAGCGGGCCAGGGTGTACGCCCGCTCCGCAAACGTCAGATGCACCGTGATGCCCACCACCTCGGGCAGGGGATCCGCCGGCGCGGCCCCCTGCAACAGGTTCTCATCCCATACCCGCACCTCCCATCCTTCGGGAGTCGCCGCCGCCACACTGCTGAGGGCCAGCGTCGGCGTCAGGACATGCTTGCCGAAACTGGCATGGGGATCCTTCGGGTAGAATGGATTGATCAACAACGCCAACCCGGGCCGGACGCTTCCCGCCCGCGCCGGCAACGGCGGAGCGTCCCGCATTCCCGCCGGATGCCATCGGGGTGCGCGTGGCTGATGGAACGGATCGCCGGGAACAGCGAGGAATTCCCGGAAGGCCATGGTCAGGTTCATGGAAAGGAGGATCCCCGGACGCTCCATGGCCCATCACCATCCAGTTCCACGGCGAACGACCCGCCACCAGGTCTCCCCCCCAGTTCCCCACCCCATCCCGGAACCGCCCGGCGTCCCCGCAGACGCGGAATCCCGTGAGCCGACCGTCCGCTTTTCAGTGCAAAGCCTGATGAATCCCATGGAATCGATCATATTTGAATCAAGACGTATGTCACTTTGCACAGCAAAGTTTAGATGTCAATGAGGAGGGCCCTCCGATTTCACCCCTCCGCTCCACTCCGGAATGCAACCGGCCCCAGCCCCGGCCCGAGTTCGGACTCGCGACGAAGGCCCACCCCCGCATAGGGTGGCCCTCCGATGAGTCCACGGTTGATCATCGCGGCCCAGGCCGGTGTCCTGATCGGTTTGGTGGGCGTCACGCTCTTCCAGTCGCGTCAGCTCCGCGAGGCGCATCGTCAACTGGAAGCCGCCGCCCAACCCGCGCCCGAACTCGCCGACCACACCAATCAGCGCCCGGTCCGGCTCCGGCTCCAGCCCCTCCCCGATGTCGGCGTTCGCACCCACGTGCAGGAGTTGGACTGGCGCAGCATCGAATCCGAAGATTACGCCACCTACGTCGCCAACCTGCGCCGCATCGGCTGCCCGGAACCCACCATCCGCGACATCCTGCTCGCCGACATCGACCAGTTGTTCGCCGCACGACGCCGTGCCCTCAACCCGCCTCCCTCCGACTGGGCGTTCTGGAAACACCCGGACGACGCCGAACGCGATCCGGCCGTCATCGAGGAGCAGGAAGCCCGCCAACGGGAACTGGCCGCCCTCGAACGAGAGCGCCGCCGGATGATCGCCGAACTCCTCGGTCCCTCCGCGGCCCGGGCCGAAGTGGCCGATCGCAAGGAACGCCTCCTCCAGAATCGCTCGCTCCAGTTCCTCCCGCCCGACAAGCGCGAGGCGGTGGCCGAGGCCCTGGCCCGATGGCAGCACAGCGTCAGCGGGGGCCCGCTGCCGGACGATGACGCCGCCGCCCGTGAGTCGATCGCGTCGGCCCATCGCCTCCTCGAAGACCAGCTTGCCGCCCTGCTCACCCCGGAGGAACGGGACGAATACGAGATGCGCGCCAGCCCGGTTGCCGAGCAATTGCGCGAACGTCTCCGCGGATTTGGCGCCAGCCGGGAGGAGTTCGAAGCCCTGTTCCGCCTCGAAAGGGAAACCGAACGCGACATCGCCGCCCTGCTCGCCTCCGGCGATCCCCAGGCCGAGGACCGCATCCTCGCCGCCCGCATCGAACTCGAGGAACAGACGCGCGACATCCTCGGAGAGGACCGCTTCCCGGATTACCAGCGCGTGCAGGACGGCGACTACCAGGTCCTCTACTCGCTCGCCCTCCTCCACCAGGTCCCTCCCAACGTCGCCACCGAGGTCTGGGAGATGCGCCACACGGTGCAGGATCACGCCGACCAAATCCGTGCCAATCCCCTGCTCACCGTGGAACAGAAGCAGCTGGCACTCGAAGCCATCCGCCTCGAAACACAGGCCGCCATTGTCGATGTCCTCGGCCAGCCCCTCCTCGAAGCCTACCAGCGGCAGGGGGGCGATTGGCTGGCCGATCTCACGGCCCCGGTGAACTTCGGCGAATCCGCGCTTCCCCCGGAACTCCTCGAAGTCCTCGAAGCCCCTCCCACCAACCCCGCGCCGCTCCCGATTCCGCTCCCCTACCCCTACCCGTGAATCCGCCGTGACCGCCCCGGTCGTCGTTGCCATCGGTTCGAACAGCGACGACCCCGTCGCCCAGGTCCGCCGCGCCCTCGGCCGCCTCGCGGCGCTCTCCCCCGGGACGTTCCTCGCCTCGTCGCTCTGGGAATCATCCCCGGTCGATTGCCCGCCCGGCTCGCCACCCTTCGTCAATGCCGTCGTCCGATTCGACCCTCCCCAGGACCTCTCCCCGGAGTCTCTCCTGGACCTCCTCCTGAACTGGGAATCCGAGGCCGGCCGCCGCCGTGGTCCGGTGCCCCATGCGCCACGCCCCCTCGACCTCGACCTGATCGCCTTCGGCCTGGAACGCCGCGCCACCCCGCGCCTCACCCTGCCCCACCCGCGAGCCCATCGGCGCCGGTTCGTCCTCCAACCCCTCAGCGAAATCGCCCCCGACCTCGTGCTGCCCGGCTGGACCGCGTCCACCCGCAACCTCCTCGCCGCCCTGGAAGGCGACGAGGTGCTGAGGCGATTGCCCGATCCCTGATCGTCCGATCCCAGACGGGCGCAGGGCCCCTTCCAGTTTTCAGACAGGCTCTAAGGCAGCGACGGTACCGCCACCGGGGCGTTGGTCTGGCCCAGGATCAGGATCACCTGACCCATGCCCCCCATCGAGCCCGCGTTGAGCAGGTAGCCAGCATCGACCGCCTTGTCGATGCGCAACCGGGCCTCGCCCAGGTGCGCCTTCGAATAGGCATCCATGCGGTCCTGCCTCCCCTGCAGCACCGACCCGATCCGCGCACTGAGATCGCGCAGGTGCATGAGCGCCAGGTTGGCGATCGGCCGATGCGCCGCCTGCCCCCACGAACTCGGCATGCTCAGATCGATCAACCGGTCCACGTACTCCCGCTGCAGATTCCGGCGCAGGCTCGAGATCATCGGCTCGCGCTCGCTGAACCGCCCCTCCATCGGGTTCAGTTCCGACCAGATCTCGCTCTCGATGGTCCTCAGCAGTTCCGGCAGCGTGATCATGTCCTCGGCCGACGGTGTCAGGAATTCGTTGTCATACACCCGCCCCATCGTTCCCGGATTCATCAGCCGGGTCAGCACCATCGACTGAATCCCCATGATCCGGTCATGCACCGGCCACGTCGGCGCCTGCATCGCCCGCGAGTAATCCTCCAGCCACTTGTCCACCGTCATCCGCCGCAGCAGATCCGGCGTCAACCCGTACTCCGAATCGCGAAAGGTCGTCTCCAGCAGGAACCGCAGCGCCTCCCGCTGATCCTCCACCGGCACCACCTCGATCGGGGCCCGATCGCCCGGATCCCCCTTCTTGTCCCGATTGACAAAGGCGCCGCCCAGCCAGCCCGACATGAAGCCGAGCGACCGGGTCTGCAACGCCAGGGTCATTTCGTACCCATGACGCGCCCGCGACCAGCTCTGGCCATCCTTGACGAATTGCTCGATCAACCGGCCCCGGTGGAATCGGGCCAGTTCCATCTGCCTTTGCGCATAGTTCAACGGATCGGCCGCGAAATCGTACCGCCGTGCCAGCGGATCGGGGCCGGACGTGTCCTCGTCCGTCGCATACTGCAGTTCCGGTTCGGAGGCCCGCTTCAGGATCGCCGCGAGATCCTCGGGCTTGTCGGACAAGGAGTATCCGTACTCGATGGCCCAGTGATCGTACGGCCCGATGTCGATCATCCCGTAGTCCCCCTGCTTCTCGCGATCCTCCCACGAGTAAATGTTCACCGGCAGGTAGTCCATCACCGACCCCGCAAACGGCTTCTTGCCGGCGACCTCCGGGCTGTTGATCTGTTCCAGCGTGTAGATGCTCGAGGCCTTGAAGTTGTGGCGCAACCCGAGCGTGTGCCCCACCTCGTGCGCCACCAGTTCCGCCAGCAGCGGACCCACAAACCACTCCGGCACGCCGTCCAGCAGCGTCTCCTCCTTCTTCCCCGTCACCTCCCCGCCTCCGCGCGCGGAAGGCGGCACGGCCACGAACTCTTCAGGCAGGAGTTCGAAGGCGAACCGCATCACCGCCATGTCCAGCGCCTTGCAGTCCGCCGCCTGGCAATGCCCGTTGAACTGGCTGGTGTGTCCCAGCAACCCGTCGTACTCGTTCGGACCCGACAACTCCTCCCCCCCCGCCAGTGCCAGCGGATGCCCCCCGTAGGCCTGCACCCCACGCGCCATCAGGAAGGCCATGGTCGCCGCCCGGTTTGCCGGCGACGCCAGCCGTACCCGCGGATCCCACTGGGGCCGCGTCTGCAGCCACGCCAGGGTCTCGGGGCTCATCCCCTCCATCGCCAGACGCGGCACCACCTCGTTGAACTGCCGCCAGTAGTGCCGGATCCAGCCGTCCGTCAGGATGATGTCGGCATCGAGGATCTGGCCCGTCAACGGGTTCACCCGGCTCGGCCCGATCGCCGTCCCGATGTCGTTGTTGAGCCACCGCACGAAGTTGTACCGCACATCCTCGGGGTCCTTCTCCATGTGCGCGCCCGTCGTGGCGTCCTGGTAATAGACCTCGATGGCGTTCGCGAAGCCCACCCGTTCAAAGGCCTTGTTCCACATCAACACGCCTTCCCGCACCCAGCGCCGGTACCGGATCGGCGTGGTGTGCTCGATGTAAAACACGATCGGGTTCTTCGGCGGACTCACCTTCAGCGACGGATCGGCCTTCTCCAGATGCCACCGGTTGATGTACCGCACCTGCATCTCCTCCGCCTGGTACTTCCCAAGATCCGAAAAACTGGTCGTGAAGTATCCCACCCGCGTGTCCGCCACCCGCGGCTTGTACGCCGGATTCGGCACGATCTCGCTGATCGAATAGTGCAGCGTCCGCAGCGTGCCGTCCCCCATCGGCGCCTCGAAGGCCACCTCGACATTGCCCGGAAACGCCTTCGCCGTCTTGATCACCGCCAGGTTCGCCCGGATCCCCGCCGCCGTGGACCCGAAAAACTTCCCGGCCTCCCCCACCAGCAACGCATCCAGATCGATCACCGGCCCCTGCCCCGGCACCATCGCCAGAATCGGCACGTCCGCGATCACCCGGTCCGTGAACAATCGCTGCACGCTCGCCTTCGATTCCGCCTCCCCCGTCGAACGAACCGACAACTGCGGCATCACCAGCATCAACCGCTTGTCCACCCGCTTCCAGTACACGTACCGGCTCCCCGCCTGCAGCCCCGCAAACGGCCCGCCCGACGCCACCGTCAAGGCCATGAAAAACCGCCGCTGCTCGTACTTGTCCGGCAGCACCGCAAGCACCTGATGGTCCTTCCGACGCACCCAGAGCTGCATCAGGCTCGGCGTCCGGTCGATCGACGACACCACCAGCTCGTAGTCCTTGAGCACTTCCGTGTGCGGCGGGAAATCCGGCTGCCGCTCCGCCTGCGCCGGCCGTCCCGCCGGCCCGGAGGACCCGGACGCCCCGTCACCTCCGGGCGGTTGCTGGGCCGCCCCGGACAACGTCATGCCCAGAACGACAAGCCAGCTCAGGATCGTCAACGAGAAGGTTCGTGGGGTGGTAGCCATACTGGATTTCGATTGCCGTCGATCATTATCCGGTCGCCGCCGCCCTGTCCATCGATGCGTTGCCGTTTGCCGTCCGTAGGGCGCATCTCCGAATTGTCGGAAGGTGCAACGGAATCGGGATCGGGGTCGCACTCGGAATCGGTATCGCCAGAAGCCAGGAAGCGTCGCGCATCCCCGGAGTTCGTTCCGGTTCGATTCCGATGCCGATACCGACCCCGACCCCGACGGTCCCCTCGTCGTACCCCTCGGCCGATCGCATCTCCAACAACAGAGAGATGCACCCTCACCCCTCCGCCCTCAGCCCTCCGCCCTCAGCCCTCCGCCCTCAGCCCTCCGCCCTCAGCCTTCAGCCCTCAGCCTTCATCCTTCCGTCCCCCGTCCCCGGTCTCCCATGCTCCCAGCCGGACCCCGTGTCCTCCCCATGCCGGACATCCTGCTCGCCACGCTGAACGCCCGCTATATCCACGCGTCCTTCGGATTGCGTTACCTGCTGGCCAACCTCGGCGAACTGCACTCCCGGACCGCCCTCCTCGAATTCGACATCCACCAATCTCCCCTCGAAATCGTCGAGTCCATCCTCGCACGCCATCCCCGCCTCGTCGGCCTCGGTGTCTATATCTGGAATGTCCGCCCCACCCTCGAAGTGGTCGCCCTCCTCAAACGCCTCCGCCCCGAAATCCGGGTCGTTCTCGGCGGCCCCGAAGTTTCCCACGAGGGTGAGCAGCAGGAAATCGTCGCGCTCGCCGACCACACGATTGCCGGCGAAGCCGATCTCGCCTTCGCCCCGCTCTGCCGCACCCTGCTGGGTCTCCCCCTTCCCGACGGCACCCCCGCCCCCGCCCAGGCCGACCGGCCTCCCCGCATCGTCGCCGCACCCCTTCCGGACCTCAACCGACTCGAACTCCCTTACGACCTCTACACCGACGCCGACCTCGCCCACCGCGTCATCTACGTCGAAGCCTCACGGGGCTGCCCGTTCTCCTGCGAGTTCTGCCTCTCCTCCCTGGACATCCCGGTGCGCCAGTTCCCCCTCGACCGGTTCCTCGGGGCGATGGGACGTCTCCTCGACCGCGGTGCGCGCCAGTTCAAGTTTGTGGACCGCACCTTCAACCTCAACCTCGCCACCAGCCGGGCGATCCTCCGCTTCTTCCGCGAACGGTGGCGCGACGGGCTCTTCCTTCATTTCGAGATGATCCCGGACCGGCTCCCGGAACCGCTCCGCCAGGAGATCGCCGCCTTCCCGCCGGGCGCCCTCCAATTCGAGGTCGGAATCCAGTCCTTCAACCCCGACGTCTGTGCCCGCATTCAACGCCGCCAGGATGTCGCCCGGCTGGAAAACAACCTCCGCTTCCTCCGGGCGGAAACCGGCGTCCACGTCCATGCCGACCTGATCGCCGGACTGCCGGGCGAAACCCTCGACAGCTTCGCCGCCGGGTTCGATCGCCTGGTCGCCCTCGGCCCGCAGGAGATCCAGTTCGGCATCCTGAAGCGCCTTCGCGGAACGCCCATCGCCCGCCACGACCACGACTGGGCCATGCGCTACAATCCCCTCCCTCCCTACGACATTCTCGAGAATCGCGATCTCGACTTCCCGACACTCCAGCGCCTGCGCCGCTTCGCCCGCTACTGGGATCTGGTCTCCAACAGCGGCCGCTTTCCCAACACCCTCCCCCTCGTCTGGGCGGATGCCGCGTCGCCCTTCCACCAGTTCCTCGCCTGGAGCGACTGGCTCCATGCCGAGACGGGCCAGACTCACGCGATCGCCCTCGATCGACTCGCCCGCCTCTTGCACCGATGGCTCATCCAGCAGCGCCTCCTTCCGCCGGACGCGGTCCGCCAGGCCATGATCCACGACTGGAACCGCCTCGGCCGGCGCGACCTCCCCCCATGGTTGGCCCCCGAAGAATCGTCAGCCTCCTCCGAACCCTCCCCGCCGGTTCGCCCCAACGCCGCCGGCCGTCATCCCGCCAGACGCCAGAAACGGCACCTCGCCGGCAGCTCGGGAACCATGCGAAACCCATCCGTACCCCCTCGAACCTCCCCGCCCCCCCCGGAATGAAGACCATGTGAACTGGCTGTCCGGCCTGGATTCGAACCAGGACAAACTCCTCCAAAGGGAGTTGTGCTACCGTTACACCACCGGACACCTGCCACCCGTTCCATAAGGCCCCCGCCGGAACCCCGCCAAGGAAAATCTCGATCCCACCGTCTCCGCAGGCGCATCTCCATGGTGTCGGAAATGCGATCGGGTCCCGGAAACCCGGAGGGTTTCCAGAGATTAGCCGGGGGTCGGACCCGGCTCCGCGGGTTCGACCCCCGGGCAGAAGCCCCGCCGCGCAGACGACCCCGCCAGGGGTCGCAGCCCCCATCCGTCGGGTCCGAGCCGACTCGTACTCAGCCCGAAGGGCGGTCCTCGTCCTCGTCCTCGATCCCGCAGGCGCGCCTTCTTGAGCCTCGCCTCTGGGCCCGGTCCATCCCCAAGTTGTCGGGAGGGAGCCAGCGTCTTCACCCACCGCTCCACGATGCACCGTTCTCCGCCTTGCGGTACACCGAGGTCGGACCGCTCCCCTCGACGTCCTCCGGATGATACCTCGGCACCGGCAACACCAGCTGCCGGAACGCCACCGGCACCGCCTTCGCCTCCACCAACCCCAAGGCCAGCGCCACGCCGTACAGGATCGCCTCCGGCCGCGGCGGACACCCGGGAATGTAGTAGTTCACCGGCACCACCTTCTCGACCGGCCCCAGCACCGGGTAGCTGTCGAACCAGATCCCCCCACCGCCCGCACACGACCCGATCGCAAACACCAGCTTCGGAGCCGGCATCGCGTCATACGCCCGTCGCAGCGCCCGGGCCGTCGCCCGCATCGCCGGCCCCTGGCACAACATCACGTCCGCATGCCGCGGCGATGCCACCAGCCGGATCCCGAACCGCTCCGCATCGTGGTGTGGCGCCAGCACGTTCAGCACTTCGATGTCGCACCCGTTGCAGCCCCCGCTGTTGGCGTGATACACCCACAGCGATCTCCCAAACATCTTCCGGCACAGGGCCTCGATCATGGTGTCCTCCCTTCGTCGCCGGACCCGCCCCCGCCGCCCCCTGGCGTCGCGCCGTCATCCAGGTCGATCTCCACATCGTCCACCACCGCCTGACCGCGCAGGGTCGCCTCGGACCGGAACACCCACCGTTCGGAAACCAGGTCGTCGCAGCGATACCCCCGCAACTTCAGCGCTTCCAACGGGCTGGGCGGCGGGAAACAACGCCCGCACCGCTGGCAGGTGCTCATGAAGAGTTCGAGCCTCTGCCGCAGATCCCCCACCGCCGCCGTCGCGTTCTCGAACTCGGCCGACATCGTGATGGCCTCCTCCGGACACACCTCCGCACAACGCCCGCAAAAGGTGCAGCGGCGCCCCAGGTACTGCAGGATCCGGATCTCCTGGCAGGGATCGAAAACCAGGATCTCCCGCGCCGGACAGTTGCTCGCGCACCCGCCGCACCCGATGCACCGGTCGCCATCAAACCGCGGCCGCCCGCGAAATCCCGCCGGCACCGGACGCGCCACCGCGGGATAACCGTAGGTCACCCGTCCCGCCGCCCAGCCCAGCCGGGCTTCCGCGATCTTGCTCCACCACGACATGGCGTTCTCTCCTTCAGTAACCTTGCGTGGCCAGCAGCAGGGCGATGGTCGCCAGCCCCAGCCAGATTCCAAACCGGCGCAACGCCTGGTCGATTCGATATCGCGCATGCGTCGCCGCCACCAGCGTCACCCCCAGGATCAACACCGCCACCCAGCCCCAATACCACAGCAGCGCCCCGGCCGTGCTCCACCCCGCCGGAGGCGGCGCAAACACCATCACCAGCAGCCCGCTGTACACCACCAGCTTCACCATCCGCACCCACCGCAGCAGCGCCAGCTTCGGCCCCGAATACTCCCCCATCGGCCCGTCCATCAACTCCGTCTCCGCTTCCGTCGTGTCGAACGGCGCCCGTTGCACCAGCGCCGGCAACGCCGCCAGCAATACCCCCAGCAGCAGCAGTCCCGACACCGGACCCGCCCCCAGCAGACCGGGCGGACCAAACAACACTTCCAACCGCAACGACCCCTCCTGCACCGCCCGCATCGCCAGCGCCATCGCCAGCAGCGGCTCGAGCAACAGCAGGCTCATCATCTCCCGGCTGATCCCGACCAGCGAATAGGTCGATCCCGCCGCCAGCCCCGCCAGCAACGTTCCCACCCCCGCCAGCACCAGCAGGTACATCAGCAGGATGCCGTCCCCCGCCACTCCCCAGCCCGGTCTCACCCCGGGCGGCACCAGGGTCGCCACCGCCACCACACTCGCCCAGCCCATCCCCACCGCCACCCGCTGCATGACCGGGCTCACACCCACCTCGATGTCCTCCTTCCCAAGCAGCTTCAGCAAATCCCAGTACCCCTGCGCCAGGGGCGGTCCCTGCCGCGCCTGCAACCGCGCCGTCACCCGCCGCATCGCGCCGTCCACCAGCGGCGCCAGCGCCAGCACCCCCAACGCATACCCCAATCCCGTCGCCAGGCCCCAGACGATCCCCCAGGTCATGACCGCCTCCCTTCCCGCCGTCGTCCCAGCTCCGCCACCTCTTCCGCCGTCCAGACCCGCATCGTCCCCGTCCCAATCTCCACTGTCTCCAGCCGGTCGGTGCAGGAGAAACACGGATCGATGCTCCCCAGCGCAATCGTCATGTCCGCCAGCGTCCGGTCCCGGATCATTCCCGGCACACCCTGAAGATTCTGGTACGTCGGCGCCCGCACCCGCCAGCGCCGCGGCCGGTTCCCTTCCCCGGTCACCAGGAAATGATGCGACTCGCCCCGCGGCGCCTCGACCGACGACAACCCCAGGCGCCCCGCCGGCAGTTCCCCGTCCAGCACCGTCACCAGCGGACCCGGTTCCATCTTGTCCAGACACTGCCGCACGATGCGGATCGACTGGAACACCTCCAGGGCCCGCACCACCACCCGCGCCCACACGTCGCCCCCGTCCGCGGTGATCACCTCGAATGCCACCCGTCCGTACGCCGCGTACGGATGGTCGCGCCGGACATCGAGGTCCACCCCGGCCGCCCGCGCCACCGGCCCCACCAGACCCAGTTCCTTCACCGCCTCCGCCGTCGCCACCCCGATGTCCCGCGTCCGCGCCTGCACATTCCCGTCCCGCAGCAGCGGCCCCGTCAATGCCCGCCATTCCGACTCCAACCGGTCCATCACCCGCCGGCAATCGTCCCGCGCCGTGTCGTTCAAATCCCAACGCACACCCCCCACCACGCACAATCCATAGGTCTTCCGGTTCCCCGTCAGCCGCTCCGCCAGTTCCATCACCGGTTCCCGAACCCGGAAGGCGTGCATGAACAGCGTGTCGAAGCCGACCAGGTGCCCCGCCAGACCCACCCACAGGAGATGACTGTGCAGCCGCTCGATCTCGAGCAGCACGGTCCGGATGTACTCGGCCCGCGGCGGCACCGGCACGCCCGCCGCCTCCTCCACCGCCTGCACATAGGCCACCGAATGCACGCACCCGCAGATGCCGCAGATGCGCTCGGCCATCACCGGGATGTCGTTGTACCCCATCACCGACTCGGCCAGCTTCTCGATCCCCCGGTGCACCATGAACCCCCGGTACTCGCACCCCCGCACCCGTTCCCCCTCGACGTACAACCGGAAATGCGCCGGCTCGTCCAGGGTCGGATGAAACGGCCCGAAGGGGATCGCCACGCACCCCTCCGGCACCTCGTCGAACCCAAACTCCTTCTCCGCGTCGTACCCGTCCGGCACATGGTCGTGCGCCACATCCTTCCTCAACGGATGCACCCCCTCCGGCCAGCCGTCCGGCAGGATCAGCCGCTTCGGATACGGGTGCCCCACCGGTTCGATCCCCACCAGATCCCGGAACTCCCGCTCCGCCCAACCCGCCGCCGGCACCAGCGGACTGATGCTGTCCAGCCGCGGACGCTCGGACGGCAGTTCCACCAGCACGCAGGCCAGCAATCCGTCCCCGTCCCACGCGAAGATGTGGGCCACCACGAACCCCCCGGAATAGGGCCGGTCGTCGGCCCCCACGCTGATCACGTATCGCGCCTCCAGATCCCGGAACAGGTATCGGCACACCTCCCGAACCGAGGCCGCCTCGACCCAGACCAGCAGCCGCCGGTCGCCCGGCAGCGACGCCCTTCGGATCGCCGGGCCCCCGTGCGCCCGAATCTGCTCGAGCCGCTCATGAACCGTCATGGTGCCTCCTCCCTTCCCGCATCGCGCGCCCGGGGCGCCTCGCCTCCCGCCCACCGTGTCCACCGCTTCAACTCGCCATAGAACTGGCGCGCCCCATACCGGTGCTCATCCGCCTCCACCGCGTACCCGCACAACCACGGCGCATCCTGACGCCGCTTCGCCCCTCCCCACCGCACCACCCACGACGCCAGCCCGTAACCGATCCCCAGCATCGCCACCACCGCCAGCGGCATCAGCAGCGACACCCCGCCCGGACCTTCCCATCTCCACCAACCCCCTTCCCCGGTCATCCCCGATACCAGCACCGGACCGTACCCGCCCGGACTCGTCCGCATCGCCTGCGCCATCGCCCCCAACCCGATCCCCGGCACCAGGCCCAGCACCACGCACAACGCCGCCAGGGCTCCCTGGGCCCCCAGCATCGTTCCCGGCACTTCCCGGCTCGCCTCCAGTCCCGGCCGACGCCGGCTCATCCCGTTCCCCGCACCGTTCGAAGGGCCGTCGTCTGCCGCCGTCGTCACCCAGGGCCCCGACCACGGTCCGGATCGCCCCAGAAAACTCACCCCGAAGAACTTCACGAACAACGCCAGCGTCAGCGCCCCGGTGAACAGCGCCACCATCCCGCACAACGCCAGAAACCAGACCTCGCGCCCCGCCCCAAACGCCGCGCTGTACAGCGCCCACTTGCTCACAAACCCGTTCAGCGGCGGCACCCCGGCGATCGCCAGCGTCGCCACCAACGCCGTCGCCCCGGTCCATGGCATCGCCCGCATCAGCCCGCCCAGCCGGTTCAAATCCTGCGTCCCGGTCGCCCTCAGAATGGATCCGGCATGCAGGAAGTGCAGCGCCTTGAACACCCCGTGGTTCCACACATGCAACAGCGCCCCCGCCAGCGCGAACGTCCCCAGCGCCGCCCACTTTCCTCCCCTCGGCAGCAGCACCATCGCCATCCCCACCCCCAGCAGGATGTACCCCACCTGCCCGATGCTGCTGAACGCCAGCAGCCGCTTCGTCGCGTCCTGCCGCAATGCCTGCACCGTCCCCGTCAGCAGCGTCACCGTCCCCAACACCGTCACCCATCCCCCCCACGCCGCCAGCGGGAACGCCTCCCGCCCCTCCTCCGGCACCAGCCAGAAGAAGTACCGCACCAACCCGTACACCCCGGTCTTGATCATCACCCCCGACAACATCGCGCTCACCGGCGACGGCGCCGCCGGATGCGCGTCCGGCAGCCAGACCTGCCCGAACGGCCACATCCCCATCTTGATGCCAAACCCGGCCAGGAAGAGCGCAAAGGCCAGGGTCGTCGTTCCCGGCCGGTCCCGCAGCAGTTCCGGCAGTTGCGCCGTGACCGTGCCGAAGTCGTACCGCAACCCGTTCCCGGCCGCCGCCCCCCCGCCCGGCCCCGCCACCAATTCCGCTCCCGCCATCGTGATGACGCAGGCGATCTGCATCATCACCAGATACCGCCATGCCGCCCTCCGATGTTCCGGCCGGTTCCGTTCATACCGGATCAGCGCATACCCGGGCAGGGTCATGAGCTGCCAGAAGATGAAGAAGAACCACATCATGTCGGTGGTGCTCACCAGCCCGTACATCGCCGCCAGAAAAACCAGAAACGGCGGGTGATACCGCCCGGTGTCCCCACGGTAGTGCTCCAGGTACCGCAGCGAATACACCGAGGCCGGAATCGATATCCCCGCCGCCAGCAGCAGGAACTCCGCGCTCAACCCGTCCACATGCAGCCGCAACGCAAACCCCACCCGAGGCATGCGCAGGAATTGCACCGACTCCCCCGGCCCCATGGCCAGCACCGCCATCGCCCCCCAGCCCGCCGCCAGGCCGCTCGCCACCGTGACCGCCACATTCACCCGCCCCGCCCAACGCGCCCGCCTCCCACCCCACGACGTCGCCACCGCCCCCGCCCCGCACAGGAGCATCGCCGTCATCACCAGTTGTTCCGCCGTGGGCATACGCGCCTCGTCCATCCGTCAATCCCGCAACACGCCGCACAACAGCCTCAGCAGCCCGCCGCAGGTCCGTGCCACCGGACCCGACAGCCCGGCCCCCCGCCGCATCGACCCCGGCTGCACCCCCAGCAGCCAGACCCGTGTCCTGCCCTCCCCGGACAACGCCCGCGCCATCAAACCCAGCGAGAGCCGGTGCGTGCCCACCTGCGGATACCGCGCCCGGATCTCTTCCGTCCCCCACCACCCCACCGCCCCCGCCGCCCCTCCGAAATCCACCGCGTCCACCAGCAGCACCGCGTCCAGTTCCTCCCGTCCCAGTCCGCACAGGTGCCGCTCCGGTGCCGTGCCGGCTTCCACACACCGGCAACCCCGGCGGCGCCTCCTCAGCGCCCGCACCAGACGCACCCCGGCACCGTCGTCCCCCGACGCCACCTCCCCCAGCCCCACCACCGCCACCCGGCCCCGCAACGCCCCGTCCATGACCGCGTCCAGTCCGGTGCTCATATGTCCTCCCCCAGCCGTTGAATCTGCGCGTAGCTGAACACCGGGCCGTCCACGCACACATACGCCACCCCGATGCAGCAGTGCCCGCACTTGCCCACCCCGCACTTCATGTACCGCTCCAGCGTGGACACGATCGCCTCCCCGGAGAATCCCAGCGCCAGCAGGTCCCGGATCACAAACCGGAACATCACCGGCGGCCCACACACGAACGCCACCGTGTCCGCCACCGGCAACCGGACCTCCTCCCTCCGGAACAGCCCGCCCACCACGCCCACATGCCCGCCCCATCCCTCCGTCGCCCGGTCCACCGTCAGGTGGCACTCCACCCCGGCATCCCGCCCCCACGCCTCGAGGTCGCTCCGGTACATCAGTTCGCGCGGCGAACGCGCCCCCAGCAGGATCAGGATCCGGCCATACCGCTCCCGCCGCGCCATCGCATACCGGATGCACGACCGCAACGGGATCAGTCCGATCCCGCCCGCCACAAACAGCAGGTTCCGTCCTTCATACGATTCCATCGGAAATCCGTTCCCGTACGGACCCCGCACCCCGAACCGGTCGCCCGCCCGCATGCCGTGCAGCGCCGCCGTGCAGGCCCCCACCCGGCGCACCGTGAAAAAGGTCTCCCCCTCCGTCGGACTCGGCGGCAGCGACGCCGGAAACTCCCCCACACCGTACATCGAGACCTGCGCAAACTGTCCCGGACGGAACTTCCGGAACGCCTCCCCATCCGCCGGATCCTCGAACCGCCAGTGAAACGTCCGCACCTCGTCGATCTCGTCCGTCACCCGCTCCAGAATCGCCGGGCGCGGCAGATACAGGTTGTCGGACAACCCCGGGTTCATGGCGTTTCCGCCTCCTTTCCGCCCCCGCCGTTCCGTGCCGTCGCCCTCCGGATCATCTCCACCACCGAGGGCATCCCGACATCCCCGTGGCACACCGACGCGCACCGGCCGCACCCCACGCAGGCCATGCTCAGTTCCCGCTCGATGAAGTACTGCGCCAGCTTCCGGAAAAACCGCCGGTTGCGCCGGTCATGCACCGCCCGCCTCGGATTGTGCCCGCCCGCCATCCGCGTGAACCCGCCCAGCGCGCACGCATCCCACAGCCGGACCCGTTCCCAGCTCTCCGGACCCGTCCGCCGGTCGGTCATCGTGAAGCAGGTGCAGGCCGGACACACATACGTGCAGCCCCCGCACTCCACACACCGTCGCCCGATCTCCTCCCACGTCGATTCCAGCACCTCCCCCCGCGACACATACCGCACCGTCGCGGGAAACCAGCTCGTGGTGGTCCGGAACTGGCCGCGTACCGCCTCCAGCACGTCCCTCCGACGGGCCACCGCCTCGGCCGTGCACGCCTCGAACCCCGCCCCTTCCAACCGCGCCTCCCCCGCCGGCGTCCCCGCCACCACCATCCAGCGGTCCCCGCCCAGATCCATCAACTGCAGATCGAACCCCTCCCGCGCCGCCGGTCCGGTGTCCGTGCACACACAGAAACAATCGTCCCCGATGTCCCGCTCGCGATCCGTGCAGACGACATTCACCAGGAACAACGCCTCGCGCCGCGCAGCGTAGTACCCGTCCCGGTACGCCCCCCCCAGGAAGAACCGGTCCAGGTGCCGCAATCCCGCCAGGTCGCACGACCGCACCCCGAACAACGCCCGCCGCCGCGCCCCGGTCACCGGCCGGATCTCCCAGCTTCCATCGGCCCGCGCCATCCGGAACAACGACTCGATCGGCGGGAAGACATATCGCTTCGCCGGCGTCGCCGGGTTCGGCAGATGCCATCGCACCGCCCCACGGTTGGCCTCGGTCACCCTTTCGAAAAACGTGTCCCGTCCCCGCCCCTCCATCGGCGCCACCACCTCCCACCCCTCCTCCCGGAACGCGTCCAGCAGCCGCCCCAGCCCCGCCGTGTCCGTCAACCGCGCCTTCATGCGCCCTCCTTGCTGATGCGGACCGGCAGCAACCGCGCCGTCCCGGCCCGCGGACCCAGAATCGCCTCCTCCACTTCCCGCAGGAAATACGGCACATGCACCGAACCCCGCCGCACCTCCTCCGTCACCCGCGCCGTCGTCACCGCGCACCCATGCTCGGAACACAACCGGATCCGCCCCCCATCCCGCACCCCGATCGATGCCGCATCGTCGCCGTGCATCTCCACAAACCCGTCCGGGTAATCGAGCAGCAGCATCCGGTACTCCCGTTGCAGCGTCTCGCTGTGCCGCACCAGCACGTTCCGATGCCAGTAGTACAGCGAATCCCCGAAGATCAGGGTGAACGGATACGCCCCGTCCGCCGGCTCGTCCTCCGGGCACGCCATCGCCCGCATCCGAAACGGCCGTCCATGGTCCCCGCCGCCTCCCTCCAATCCTTCCCTCCCCGTCTCCCCATCGGATCCGCCGCCGCAACCCCGCGCCTCCTCATACAGCACGTCCGTCCCCCGCGGATGCTCGTCCGTGCACGGCCACGGACACCCGTACCCCGCATCCAGCCGCTCCTGACACGCCCCTCGATACGCCGGCACCACCCGGCCAATCTCCCGCCAGACTTCCTCCTCGTCCCCGTACGCCCACGACGCCCCAAGGCGCCCGGCCAGGGACACGATCTGCCGCCACGCCGGCTCCAGTCCCGGCAACGCCGGCACCGCCTGTCGCACCCGTTGGATCCTGCGATCCGTGCTGGTGAAGGTGACCGTCTCCTCCCCGAACGCCGTGGTCGGCAGGACCACATGCGCCAGCTCCGCCGCCCCGCTCCAGAACAGGTGCTGCATCGCCACAAATTCCATGCCCTTCAACGTCCGCTCCGCCCCCCCCGCAAACGCCGTGCTCACCGGATCGTACCGCCCCAGCCACAACGCCCGGATCTCCGGATGCCCGCCCGCCAGAATGTCCCGCGCCGAGGCCCCGGCCCGGTCCGGCACCGGCGCCCCCCACACCGCCTCGACCTCCGCCCGCGCCCCCGCGTCCGCGACCGCCCGATACCCCGGCAACCGGTCGGGAAGCATGCCGACATCGCATACCCCCTGAAGGTTGTTGTGCTCCGCCAACGGATACAGCCCCGCCCCCGGACGCCCCACCTGACCGCACAGCAGCACCAGGTTCACCAGCGCCGCCACGCTCTCCCCGGTGCGCGCGGCGTCCGCCGTCGAATACATCGCCGCTCCCGCCCGCGCCCGCGCCCAGGCGATCGCCGCCGCCTCGATCGTCCGTGCCGGCAACCCGCACCGCTCCGCTGCTTCCAGCAGATCGTACGTCCGCACCGCATCGAGAAAGGACGGCACATCCCGCACCCGCCCCGCCAGGAAGTCCCGGTTCTGCAGACCCCGATCGACAATGACCCGCGCCATGGCCCCGTACAGAATCGCCGAGGTCCCCGGACGCACCTGCAGGAAGACATCCGCACTCTCGGCCACCCGGTGCCGCCGCGCGTCCACCACCAGCAGCGTCGCCCCCGCCAGCCGCGCCCTCAACACGGTTCCCGCCAGCGTCGGCAGTTGCCGGGCCAGATCCACCCCGTCCACCAGCAGCACGTCGCTTCGGTTCAAATCCGCCAGCACCCCCGTCGCCGCCGCCACTCCAAGCTGGTCGAGCAACACTTCCACCGAATGGTGCCCGTACACCCCGGCCCCATGGTCCACATGCGGCGTCCCGATCACCGCCCGGGCGAGCTTCTGCAGGAGATAGGCCTCCTCATTCGAACTGCGCGGCGAGTTCAGAAAGGCGATCGCCTCCGGCCCGTACCGGTCCCGGATGGACCGGAACCGTCCCGCCACGCAATCCAGCGCCTCGTCCCACCCGGCCTCCCTCCACGTCGTCCCCTCCCGGATCCGTGGCGCCCGCAGCCGCTCGGGCGATCCCGCCACCTCGTGGACATGCCAGCCCCGCACACACAACCGGCCCGCACTGGACGGATGCTCCCGGCACGGCACCACCCCCACCACGCGATCCCCCTCGGTCTCGAGGTAAAGACCGCAGCCCACCCCGCAGAAGGTGCACGTCGTCAGCGTATGACACATGAAGCGCCCCCGTCCGCCCAGGCACCCCTCGCGGCCGGCTGCCAGGGCAGCTCCCGGCGCAGCGTCGCCCGCGGAGGAATCGACCGCTCGCCAATCACCGTCCACACCCGTTCCACCACCAGGGGGAACGCCCGGCGCAGCTCCTCCGTCAGTTCCGTATCCAGTGTCTCCGCGTCGAGCACCTCGACGCCCAGCACCGTCAGCCATCGCGGCATCCGCATCCCCAGCAGGCGCCCCAGCGCCAGCACCTCGCCCACCCCCATCGCATGCAGCGACCCCCTCACCAGGCGAGGCAGATCGTCCCCGCTCCATAAATGCACCCATCCCACCGGACGCCGCCCGGTCCGTACCGCGTCCACCAGCACCACATCCTCGTGTCCGGCCCACGCATCGAGCATGGCCAGCCCCCCCTCCATGTTCTCCGCCACATCCCAGTCGAACCGCCCGTCCAGCCGCGGCCGCAGCGCCCGCACCGCGTGCAGGCCCACGCTGTCGTCCCGGAGCAGTTCGTTTCCCAATCCCAGCAGCAGATGCAGACGTGTCAGGTTCATTCCTGGACCAGTTCCCGGACCAGCCGGCGTTGAGGGTCGTAAAGGCGCACCCGCAGCGGCAGGTGCCCCGGAAGCGCATGGCTCGCGCACCCGAAACACGGGTCGTAGGCGCGGAAGGCCATCTCGATGCGGTTCATCAATCCCTCCGAAACCTCCCCCTTGTGGATCAGGTTCTTCGCCGCCCGGTCCACGCTCATCGCAATCCGGGCCGCGTTGTTCTGCGTGGCCACAATCAGGTTCGCCTTCTCGATCAATCCCCGCTCGTCGGTCTCGAAATGGTGGATCAGGGTCCCGCGCGGCGCCTCCACCACCCCGATCCCCCGCCGCGGCGTCGCCGTGGGAAGCGTCCGGATGTCCGGCGACAGCAGCTCCGGATCGTTCACCAGTTCCACGATCCGCTCGGCCGCGTGGATCATCTCGATCACCCGCGCCCAGTGGTTGGCCAGGGTGTGATGCACGGGCTTCGCCCCGACGGTGTTGAAGAAGACGTCGTACGCGGTCTGCGCCAGGGTGGTGGACATCCCGTCCGACGCGTTCAGCCGCGCCAGCGGCGCCACCGCGTACACCGAACTCTCCGGCCCTTCCGTGAACCCATGCCACCCCAGCGGCTTGAGATAGCAGAACTTCACATAACTCCACGGCTCGACATGCTCGGCAATGAAATCGAGATACCGGTCGGCCGGAAACTTCGCGTACTCCGTCCCGTCCGGCCGCACCACCCGCAACTGCCCGTCGTAGAAGTTCACCCGGTTCTGCTCATCAACCATCCCCATGTAATGCGTCCGGTGGGTGTAGGCCTCGGAGGTGATCAGGCGCACGTAGTCCGGGTTTTTCCACACCAGGTCCTTGAACACCTGGTTCGTGAACATCGCGAAATCCAGGTTGTCCCGGGCCAGTTGCTTGAATTCCCCCAGCTTCTCCGGTTCCAGCCCCTTCGACACCCCGCCCGGCAGCCCCAGCACGGGATGAATCACCTTGCCCCCGAAATACGCGATGAGCTCCCGCAGCCGCCGCCGCATCGCAATCACCCGTCGCCCCGTCTCAATCCCCACCTTCCGGATCACCCCCAGCACGTTCCGCTCCCCGGGCGGCGCGTCCGGACCGACAATGAAATCCGGCCCCCCCAGCAGGTACACGTGCAGCGCATGGTCCTCCATCATGAAGGCGTGGTACACCAGTTCCCGGATCTTCCGCCCCGCCGGCGGCGGCTCGACCTGGTACAGCGCATCCAGCGCCTTCGCCGCCGCCATGTGATGCGCCGTCGGACAGACCCCGCATATCCGGCTGGTGATCTGCGGCATCTCCTCCGCCGGTCGCCCCAAGCTGAATGTCTCGAACCCCCGCATCTCCGGAATCTGCAGATACGCCCTCTCAACCTCCCCGTGTTCGTCCAGAAACACATCGATCTTCCCGTGCCCCTCGAGCCGCGTGATCGGATCGATGGTCACCCGCCGCCGTTCCTCCCGGTACTCGGCGTTCACCCGCGAATGGGCCCGGTTCCAAAGGTCTCTCGCAGCGGCATCCATGGTCTCACTCCGGTTCGTTCGGCAGATCCACCCGGCGACGCAACAGGCTCTTCGCCAGCCCGTACCGGTAAAACGTCCCCACCGGGTCCGGTATCCCCGCCAGCACCGCGTCGATTCCTGCCTCGTCCCGCGGTTCCACATTCGAACTCAGCGACGACAGCACCTTCGCCCCCTGGTCGCGCACCCGCGATGTGGGCCCGAAACACCCCGAGCACGGCATGTTCCCCCGCACGCACGGCGCCTCGCACCCCGCCCGCGTGCCCGGACCCAGACACACCACGCCCTGCGCCAGAAAACAAACGCCCGGCTCCAGCCGGGTCCGGTCCGGACGCCGGAATTCCCGGAAGGCAACGTCCGTGGGCTTGCTGTCCCGCCGCGGACACTCGTCGCAAAGCGCCGTGTCCGGCGCCAGCACGCTTCCCCGCGCCGGCAGCGTCCCCGACAGCAGCGCGTCGATCGCCTGCCGCGTCAGCTTCGGTGTCGGGGGACATCCCGGCAGCGCGTAGTCCACCGGCACCACCTGGTCGAGCGAACGCACCACCCGCCGCAACCGCGGCAGTTCCAAGGCCGCCCCATGCGCCGGGGTCTCCGGCGCCGGTCGCACCCTTTCGGGGTTCACCGTGGACGGCCCGTCCTCAAAGTAGAACCGCATCATCGTCTCCCGCGAAAACCCGTTGGCCAGACCGGGAATCCCGCCCAGTTGCGCGCAGGCCCCGTACGCCACCAGCAGCGCGCTCTTCCGCCGCAACAGCCGCGCCATCTCCTCCTGTTCCTCCGTCCGGATCGCCCCGTTCAGAAAGGTCGCCGCAATCTCCCCGTCCCCAAGGCGCTCGACGTCCGCCCGCTTGAAGTCCATCGCGCACGGCCAGAACACGATCTCCACCGCCGCGGTCACTTCCACCAGATCCTCCGCCAGGTCCACCACCGCCTCCTCGCACCCGCCACACGAGGCGCACCAGTAGAAGCCCACCTTCGGTTTAGACATGGCTCGCCTCCGGTCGCTGCGCCGCCGCCGGCACTTCAGGTTCCCCCTCCTCCCCCGCCTCATCGTCGTCCGGATCCAGGTCCGTCGCCCGCTCCCGGATCTCCCCTTCCAGATGACCCATCTCCCGGTCCCATTCCTCGAACCGCATCGGCAACCCCAGCATCCCCAGCGCCCGGATCCGTTCCGTCATGTCGTTGATGACGGTTCGCACCTTCTCCCCCTCGGCCGCCGAGATCCATTCCAGCCGCACCCGCTCCTCCTCGATCCCAAAGCCGGCCAGCAGACGCCGCAGCATCCGGAACCGGCGCAGCATCTTGGTGTTCCCCTCGACGTAATGGCAGTCGCCCGGATGACACCCCCCGATCAGCACCCCGTCCGCCCCCCGCGCCAGGGCGTCCAGCACGAACTGCGGGTCCACCCGCCCCGAACACATCAGCCGGATGATCCGCACGTTGGGCGCGTATCGCAGCCGCGACACCCCGGCCAGATCCGCCGCGGTGTACGTGCACCAGTTGCAGAAAAACGCCACGATCCGCGGCGTCCAGTGGTCAGGCGTCATAGGCCAGCACTCCTTCGATTTCCGCGAACACTTCGTCGTCCTCGAACAGCCGCTGCACAATCGACCCCGACGGACAGGCCGCCACACACGTCCCGCATCCCTTGCACAGCGCCTCCTGGATCACCGCCCGGTTCCGGCCGGTGTCGAATCCGATGGCCTGATACGGACACAACGGCACGCACGACTTGCAGCCCGAACAGTCCTCGTCCCGCACGTACGCGGTGTTGGGTTCCTGCTCGACGTACCCCCGGTCGATCAGGCTCAACACCTCCGCCGCCGCCGCCCCCGCCTGGGCCACCGAATCCGGAATGTCCTTCGGCCCCTGGCAGCAGCCCGCCAGAAACACCCCGTCGGCAAACGTGTTCACCGGCGCCAGCTTCGGATGCCGCTCCAGAAACCACCCGTCCCCGCCGCAGCTCATGTTGAACAACCGCCGCACCGCCTGCGCATCCGCCTGCGGTTCCAACCCCGTCGCCAGCACCACCATGTCCACCGGAATCCGGCGCGTGCACCCGGCCAGCGTGTCCTCAACCCGGATCACCAGCCGTCCCTCCTCCTCCGGCGCAATCGCCCAGTCCGTCACCTCCCCCACCCGTCCCCGGATGAAGTGCACGCCGTCATCCAGCAGCTTGTTGTAGAACTCCTCGTACCCCTTCCCCGGAGTCCGGATGTCGATGTAGAAGTTGTACACCTCCGCCCCGGCATGCTCCCGGACCAGGTGCGCCAGCTTCATCGAGTACATGCAGCACACCCGCGAACACCACACATGCGTCTTCCGGTCCCGCGACCCAACGCAGTGAATGATCCCCACCGCCCGCGGCTTCTTCCCGTCCCGTCCCACAATCTCCCCGCCCGTCGGTCCCGAGGCGTTCACCAACCGCTCGATCTCCAGCGCCGTGTACACGTTCGGATGGGTGCCGTACCCGTACTGCGGCTGGCGCCGCGCATCGAAGGTCCGGAATCCCGTGGCCACCACGATGTTCCCCACCTCGATGTCCTCGTACGTGTCCGTCTGCGTGAAGTCGATCGCCTGCCGGTCCCCGCACGCCTCAACACAGGTCTTCTTGCACTTCCCCGTCCGCAGATTGAGACAGGTCGCCGGATCGATCAGCACCACCTTGGGCGTCGCCTGCGGAAACGGTATGTAGATCGGCTTGCGCTTCCCCAACCCCTCGTTGAACGCATCCTCGAACTTCGGCGTGCGGTACACACACGCATCCACACACTCAAGACAGCCCACGCACGCCTCCTCCAGGATGTACCTCGGACGTCGCCGCACCCGAACCTTGTAGTTGCCCACAAACCCCTCCACCCGCTCGACCTCCGACAGCGACCACAGGGTGATGTTCGGGTGCGCCCGCACCGCCGACATCTTAGGCGTCAAGATGCACGCCGAGCAGTCCAGCGTGGGAAAGGTCTTGTCGAACTTCGCCATGTGCCCCCCAAGCGTCGCCTCCCGCTCGACCAGAAACACCTTCTTCCCGGCGTTCGCCAGCGTCAGCGCCACATGAATCCCCGCAATCCCGCCCCCCACCACCAGCACCTCCGGCCGGATCGGCACCCGCTTCACCTCCAGCGCCCGATGGAAACGCACCCGGTGAATCGCCGCCTGCGCCAGAGCCTTCGCCTTCCGCGTCGCATCCTGCTTCCGCAACGCCACCCACGAGTTGTGCTCCCGGATGTTCACCAGATGACAGAAGAACGGATTCAATCCCGCCCGCTCCGTCGCCGTCCGGAAGGTCTGCTCGTGCAGCAGCGGCGAGCACGCCGCCACCACGATCCGGTTCAACCCGTGCTCCCCAACATCCCGCCGGATCAAATCCTGACCGGGATCGGAACACATGTACCGGTAATCCCGCGACGCCACCACCCCCGGCAGCTTCCCCACATACCGCGCCACCGCCTCGCAATCCACCATCGCTGCGATGTTGTGTCCGCAGTGACAGACGTAGAACCCGATCCGGATCTCTTCGCGTCCTGGTTCCATGGCCTCCCCCTTCCTCATGTTCCCTCCCCCCTCTCACTCCCACCCTTACTCGTAATCTTGCTCTTGCTCGTAATCTTGCTCTTGCTCGCAATCTCCCCCTCCCCCCTCCTCCATCGCATCCGCACAAATCCCCGGTGCAACCCCAGTTCCGACTCCGCCAGCCCAAAGGCCAGCCCCATCAACTGCGTGAAATACACCGTCGGAATCCGCACATCCTCCCAGCGCCGGGCAATGTCGTCGTGGTACGCATCCAGATTGAACTGGCACAGCGGACACACCGTCGCGATCACCTGCGCCCCGCGCTTCAACGCCTCCCGGCACAGGTGATACACCAGCCGCACCCCCGCCTCCGGGATCGTTCCCGTCAGACTGCCCCCGCAGCACTTGGTCTTGAGCGGCCACCGCACCACCGTCGCCCCCAGCGCCTCGAACAGGCGGTCCATCGACACCGGATCGTGCGGGTCGTCGAAGGTCGCGTACGGCCGCACAATCTGGCACCCGTAGTACGGCGCCACCCGCAACCCCCGCAACGGATGCGTCACCTTCGCCCGGATCGCCTCCCAGCCCACATCGTTGGCCAGCACATCCAGGGGATGCCGCACCGCCACCCGGCCCCGCACCCCCATCCCGCCCCGCCCCAGCGCCCCCTGCACCCTCTCCGCCATCGCCGGATACTCCTCGAGATAGTGCCTCGCCTTGTTCAACACCAGGTAACAGGCGCTGCACGGCGCCACCACCTCGCCGTGCCCTTCCCGCTCCGCCAGCGCCAGGTTCCGCGCCGCCAGCACGCATGCCTGCGTCTCGTCCACCGACATGTACGCCGTCGCCCCGCAGCAGTTCCAGTCGGTCAGTTCGGTCAGTTCGAGTCCCAGATGCCGGAACACCGGCAGCAGCGACTCCTCATACGCACGGCCCGTTCCGCGCAGCGAGCAGCCAGGAAAGTATCCGTAGGGCATGGGGCCTCCAATGGGTTGGATTTCGAACGTTCGGTCTCAGGATCGGGCCACCTCTTTCGTCCCCTCCTCCGCCTCACCCCGGTCCTCCAGCATCCGCCTCAACTCCGCCGCACCCGCCGCCCGTTCCGGCCGCAGCGGGAACCGGCCCCGCTTCATCAGACCCAGACCCAGCCGCCAGTTCCCCAGGGCCGCCAGCCAGTCGGTCTTCCAATACAGCCGCATCACCAGCTCGCTCTCCGTCACCCGCCCCCGCCGCGACACCATCGCCGCAAACTCCCGGGCCAGCGTCGGGGTCGGCAAGGTCCGCGGCGCCAATCCCTCCCGGATCGCCCGCTGCTTCAGCTCGTACAGAATGTCCGTGATCCGGATCTGCCGCGGACACTCGGTCGTGCAGGCATAACACGACGCGCACAACCACAGCGTCCGGCTCCGCAACGCCTCCTCCCGGAACCCCGCCCGCGCCAGCGCCATCACCTGCCGCGGACCATGATCCATGTACAGGCTCAACGGACACACCCCCGAACACGTCCCGCACTGGATGCAGTCCTTCAGGCGTTCGCACCCGGGAATCGCCATCACCTGCCGGGCGAAATTCGGATCCCGGTCGCCTTCCAGCCGGATCGTGCGGTCGAGCTTCATCGGGTACCTCGCGGGAAATGGCCGGCCCTGATGCCAGCCCCGGACAACAGCATCCCCCTCGTCGAAGCCACTCCCGGCACCCCCGGGAGCGGGAACGGCGGACCGGCCTGGGAACTGCCGTGTACCGCGTTCATGGGGATTGGTGGGTTGCGCGCACCGTGCCGCACCCGGCAATCCCTGCGCTCTCCCCTTCTTGTCCTTCGCTGACCCGTTTTTGCGTGGCCCGCACCCCCGCCTCACGCATCCATGCATCCCGGATCCGTCGGGAGAGTGCGAACTTCGCGAAGCGTCGCCTCGGAGGGCCGAGTTCCACGAGGCCGCAAGGGTGTGGAGCGCCGGGTTGTGGACTCGCGGAGCTCGTCCCTCCGATGGAATCCCTCCTCACCCACACCTCCGGGATGCACCGCCCACCCTTCCAGACGCTCTTCCAGGCTTCGCAAGATCCCGCCCCGCCATTACCCTCCTGCCCCTTCCATGAAGCCCCCCGCCTGCATCCTCCTCCTCGCCGTCCTTCTGGCCGCCTCGTCGGCCCAGGCCCTGATCCTAGGCACCTTCAACATCCGCTATGCCAATCCGGGCGATGTCGAACGCGGCAACGGCTGGGAACAGCGGGCCCCCGTGGTCACCGACCTCATCCGGTTCCACAACTTCGATGTGATCGGCATCCAGGAGGCCCTCCACCACCAGCTCCTGACCATGGCCGAACGGATGCCGGAATACGCCTACACCGGACGCGGTCGCGACGACGGCCGGCATCGCGGTGAACACGCCGCCATCTTCTACAAGAAGGGCAAGTTCCGCCTCCTCGACGGCGGTGACTTCTGGTTCTCCGAAACGCCCGACGTCCCGGGCAGGGGCTGGGATGCCGCCCTGCCCCGCATCTGCACCTGGGTCAAACTCCAGCCCGTCTCCGGCACCCGCCCCTTCCACCTCTTCAACCTCCACTTCGACCATGTCGGCGTGCAGGCACGCCTCGAAAGCGCCCGCCTCGTCCTCCGGAGAATCCACGAGATCGCAGGCGATCAACCGGTCGTGCTGGTGGGCGACTTCAATGTGGATCAGAACAGCGAGGGCTATCGAATCCTCACCGGCTCCGGCGTCTTCACCGACGCCCATGACACCGCCGCCATCCGTTACGCCCTCAACGGCACCGCCAACCGGTTCGATCCCAACACCCGCACGGACAGCCGGATCGACCACATCTTCCTGACCCGCCATTTCCAGGCCCTTCGCTACGGCGTCCTCACCGACTCCTACCGCATCCGCGTCCCCCAGCCCGGCCCCGACGCCCCCTCCGGCAACTTCCCGAGGGAGATCCGCTTCGGCGAATTCCAGGCCCGCCTCCCCTCGGACCACTTCCCCGTCCTGGTCGAAGTGTCCGCACTCCCTTCAGATCCCTGATTCAGCCCCCTGCTGAGTGACCCCACGGAGTGAGGGACCATTGTCCAGTTCATGGATCCCACCTCAAGGGTATGCCTCAACCCTCGAAGTCTTGAAATCATGGCTTGGATCTACCTGATCGTTGCCGGCCTTCTCGAGATCGGCTGGGCCGTCGGCCTCAAGTACACGGCAGGCTTCTCCAGATTCTGGCCGAGCGTTGCCACCCTTGGCACCATGATCGTCAGCTTCGGCTTCCTGGCGGCGGCACTCAAAACCATCCCCGTGGGCACAGGCTACGCCGTGTGGACGGGCATCGGTGCCGCAGGCACGGCGATCATCGGAATGGCCTTCCTGGGCGAGTCGCGGGAAGTGTTACGGATCCTTTGCATCGTGCTCATCGTCGCCGGCGTCGTGGGTCTCAAGCTCGCATCCGCTTCAGAACCAGGGCTGGGGTCAGATCTCTGATTTTGACATTTGCCCCGTCACCGTCAGAGCCTGCCGCAAATGTCGCAATCAGAGATCTGAGCCCCGGCGAAAGTTCCCAGGTTCTTGGAACCCGCCCAAGCCATCCCTCGTGGAGACTCGTGCTCAGCCCGAAGGGCGGTACTCGTCCTCGAACCCGCAGGCACACCGCTTTGATCGCCGCCTTTGGGCCGGCCCGATGGGTTCGATCCTGCCCGGACCTCCCGTTCCACGTGGGAACTGGGAAGCGCGATCACGATCACGATCACGATCACGATCACGATCACGATTATGATTACGATTCCGATTGTGAGGCCCGCTGCAAAAAAATTGAGATGCGCCCCTCATGGAGAGCTGCACGAGTCCGCAAACAATCGCGCCTTTCAACAGGGAGCGGATGTTCGATGGATCCCGAGCCATCTTCGGTTCGACCGCATGGCGCCCGGTGAGATTGCCCCGGATCTCTCCCGGTCCCACCCATGGCAAGGTGCCGACGGCGGGCCATGCCGATGCGGTCCAAGGGTCAGGGTGTGACCCGGATGTTCGCGCGAGCGGACAGGGTGTTCTCCAGCAGGTGACGGTATTCCTCGGGAACGGTCGGCTCCGTTCCCCGGGCGATCGAGGTGACGCGGCCTTTGGCGACGATTTCGACTTCCCAGGCATCCGCAGTGTACCGCCCCTGGGCCGGTGACCAGGCGGGCCGGTATTGCACAAGTTGAAACTCAAGGGGGATCACCCAGCGTCGGTCGAAGAATGCCTCGGGGTAGGCATCCTCGAGCAGAAGGCGGTTGAGCCGCGCCCGGGAAGCTGGGATGGGATCGGCGTCCAGGAGTTCCAAGGTCTCGTCGCGGAGGGGGATGTCGGAGAACCGCAGGTCATCCCAGATGGAGGGGCCCTCGATGATGCCGTTGAGATCGGTGAGCAGGCAGGATCGCAATTCCCCGGACGGCGCGGTGGTGGCGTCCCAGTGGTGCAGCATGGCTCGAGTGGTCCCGGTCACCCGGTCGCGGAGATGGACGGCAAGAGGATCCGAGTCGGACTTCAGGCTGCGGGCCACCGGGAAGGCGTCCTGAAAATCCCGGGGGGCGAGGCGAGGCGGCAGGTCCCATGCTGAGAATCGGGTGGAGCGGGTCACCCGATACTGGAGGATCGGCTGTGGGCTGTCCGCGTAGAGCGTCACGGCCTTCGGGAGGCCGAGCGCGTCTTCGAACACCTCGATGCGATCCCGGAAGCCGGAGGGGGCGTATGCCATCATGAGCCCGGAGCTTTCCAGGGGAGACCATGCGCGATCCGGGTTGTTGAGGAAGGGGACGGACCCGAAGGCGAGCCAGGCGATGTGGGTCTGGGGGGACAGGCGGTAGCACGGTCCCTGGGGACGTCCGGGACTGCCGTCGGCGGAGTTCCATCGGCGGGCGACGAAGCCACCGGGGATACCGGGATCTTGGCTGACCTGGATGACATGGTCGCCAAGAAACCAAACGGAGTTCGTCGAACTGGAACCGACCGCGGTGTCCATCCGCCATGAACCACTCCCGACGACACATCGGACGGTCCAGGAGGTGCTGAGGCTGGCGGCTGACGAG
This sequence comes from Verrucomicrobiia bacterium, assembly GCA_019634625.1. Classification (NCBI taxonomy): domain Bacteria; kingdom Pseudomonadati; phylum Verrucomicrobiota; class Verrucomicrobiia; species Verrucomicrobiia bacterium. The sequence continues at coordinate 66,989 of JAHCBA010000018.1, read as the reverse complement.
GCCGGCCAGTGGAACCCTTCGATCTCGGCGGTCACTTCGACGAACTGCGCTACCGCGAGGGGCGAGGCGGAGATCAGGGCGACGACTCCCACGATGCCATGGCTGAACGCTCGGCGGCGCCGGGGGGACAAGTCCGCGGATTTCATGATTCGGGGATGGTGGGTGGGGCCGATTGGAAAACTCAAGGAGCAAGAGGGCCGGACGATGCGAGGCCGTGCATCCCGGAGTTGTCGGTGAGGAGGCAGCAGATCGGAGGGACGAGCTCCGCGAGTCCTCATCCCAACGCACCACACCGTTGCGGCCTCGTGGAACTCGGCCCTCCGAGGCGATGCTTCGCGACGTTCGCGCCTCGACCCACAACTCCGGGATGCACCGCGAGGAATGAAGCGCCAATGAAATCGCGTGACATGCCGCGCCAGGCATGCGTCATTGACCGTCAATTCCTGCCATGGCCCAGCCAATCACCTGGGAAGTGCCAGATCTTCCGCGCCGCGCTCCAAGGGCCGCATTCACCCTGGTGGAACTCCTGGTGGTGATGGCGATTGTCGCTGTCCTGGCTTCGCTCCTTCTGCCAGCCCTTTCAAACGCCAGGGCTCAGGCTCACTCCATCAAGTGCCGCAGCAACCTCCGTCAGTCCGCCCTGCACCTGGCGATCTACGTTGGAGACCACGGGCGTTATCCAGGCTCCTCGTACGTCGCCAGCAACATCGTGGGACAGGGCGCCTACGGGTTTGATTTGAACGGTGTCGTGCGACCTTCAGGGAACCCCGAAATTGGAGTGCGACGCTGTCCCTCCATGACCTATGCCGCAAGCCGTCCTGCCATCGGCTTGCTGTCCTTCAGCGGCTTCACTTCCTATGGTTACAACCACCTTGGCTACATCAATGATCGGGGGCCCGAAGGCGAACGGTACGGACTTGTCATGACATGGCCCGCAAACCACGCCGCCGTGCCCGGAACGCCGGCGGCCGATTCGGGTGTACCGGAGAATACTGTCTTGAGCCCAAGTGACATGCTGGCATTGGGCGATAATTTTGCGCTTCTGCCCGCATCCGGAGGAGACTTCGACGTCGATTCCGTCATGGAAAGCTTCCTGGGCATTCAACGCCAGGAAACCTTCCGGTCCCGTGGTCAGACCACTGCCGAATCCGTAAGGCGCGCCAGAGCGCGCCACCAGGGCAGAGCCAACGCCGCCTTCTGCGACGGCCACGTTGAATCGATCTCGTTCAGGCGCCTCTTCCTCGATCGCGATGACGCATCCCTGCGCCGCTGGAACCGGGACAATCAACCTCATTGGTAGCAGGGCCGGGGTCAGATCTCTGATTTTGACATTTGCCCTGTCGCTGTCAGGTCATGCCGCAAATGTCAAAATCAGAGATCTGACCCCGGGGGACCATCTTTGCCCTGTCGCTGTCAGGTCATGCCGCAAATGTCAAAATCAGAGATCTGACCCCTGGGGGGACCATCGGCCTCGTTCACCTTGACTCCGCAATGCCTGGCATCACGATGCTCCGATGCGAACCACGTTGACGTTGGACCCCGATGTGGCGGCCAGGGCGCGGGAGGGAGCGTCCCGGTTGGGCAAGCCTTTCAAGGAGGTCGTGAACATGGCCCTACGGGTGGGGTTGGATGCCGTTCTCACTCCTCCCGCCGCCAAGCCCTATCGGACGCAGGCCCGCCCGCTTGGCCTGCGCGAAGGCTTCGCCTACGACAGCATCGAGGACCTTCTGGATCGTGGCGAAGGGGAGGAACACGCTTGATCCTCGTGGACGCGAATCTCCTCCTCTATGCGGAGGACAGTCTTTCCATCCATCACGAGGCGGCCAGGTCCTGGTGGGACGCGCAATTGAGCGGGATTGCCCCGGTCTGCCTTTGCTGGCCGGTGCTGACGGCGTTCGTGCGAATAGGCACCAATCCACGGTTGCACCGGCGTCCGCTCACCCTGCGCGAGGCGACCGAACGGGTGCAGAGCTGGCTGGACCAACCTTGCGTGCGGATCCTCGTTCCCTCGGCACAGCATTGGGTCGTCCTCCAACGGATGCTTAGGGCCGGCAACGCGACCGCGAATCTGGTATCCGACGCTCACATCGCGGCGCTGGCCGTCGAGCACAACTGCACCCTGGCCTCCACGGACACCGACTTCGCCCGATTTCGCGGGCTCAAATGGATCAACCCGATTGCGGACTGAGAGAGCGAAGGTTCCGGGTTCATGCGTCGATGGGCCGTTGGATTTCCTCTGTGGAGGCCTGCTGCGGCGGCGAGGCGACCGACTCCGGGACCGGTCCGTCGAAGGCAATCTCCTGCCTCGTCCAGGACCGCCACAAGATGACCAGGCTGCCGAAGAACCCGTAGCGCCCATGAACTTCGACACACCCACCGCTTCGTCCGCGACGGATCCCCGGCGCGCTGCTCCCCCTCCGGCGGCGGCCGCGGCCTTCGTCACCACCCACTGGTCCGTGGTGCTGGCCGCCGGGCGAAGCGATTCGACCCGGGCCCGCGAAGCGCTGGCCAATCTTTGCCAGACCTACTGGCGTCCGCTCTATGCCTACATCCGGCGGCGGGGTTATTCGCCCCACGACGCCGAGGATCTCACACAGGCGTTCTTTGCCCGGCTGCTCGGGCGCCATGATGTTGCCGCCGTGAGCCCGGAGCGGGGCCGGTTCCGCTCCTACCTTCTTGGGGCGACCAACCACTTCCTGGCTGACGAATGGGACAAGGCGCGCGCCCGGAAGCGGGGCGGCGGCAAGGTCATTTCCCTCGACAGCGCCGCCGCCGAAGCGGCCTACGCGCAGACTCCCGTGGATGCGGTCACGCCCGAAACGTTGTATGACCGGCGATGGGCCATCACGGTGCTCGAGGAGGCCCACCAACGGTTGCGCCGGGAACAGGAACGCGAGGGGAAGGTCGGACAGTTCGATCGCCTGAGATTCGCCCTGGCGGGAGAGCGCAGCGCCCTGCCCTATGCCGAACTGGCCCGGGAACTCGACATGACCGAGGGCGCTGTGAAGGTGGCCGTGCATCGCCTGCGCCGACGTTACCGCGCCGTGCTGCGCGAACTCGTCGCCGAGACGGTGGCCACCCCGGACGAGGTCGAAGACGAGCTGCGCCATCTGCTGCGGGCGCTCGCCGGGCCGTGACCATTACGAATGGGCGATGGCGGGACCCGTACGTGTAACCTTCCGGCGGCGTTTCCTCTGTACGGGTTGGAAGAAGCGTTATGAGCACCCATCAAACCTGTCCCGAATGCGGCAAGCCCCTGGCGGAGGGAACGCTGAAGGGGCTTTGCCCGGAATGCATGCTGAAGGTTGGCCTCGCGGCGGATTCTGCTCCGGAAACGTGTGTCGGTCCCGGCGGAACCGTGGTGTTGGGGGCACCGCAGGGACCGCCGCAGGGCGGACCCGAGGAAGGCCGTGCGTTCGGGCGCTACCGTATCCTGCGCCGGTTGGGGCAGGGCGGCATGGGCGTGGTCTATGAGGCGGAAGAGACCGACTCCGGGCGGAGGGTGGCACTCAAGGTGATCCATCAGAAGCTGGGAGCGCCCGCGGACCGGGCCCGGTTCCTTCGCGAAGGACGCCTGGCGGCCTCCGTGAATCATCCGAACTGCGTGTATGTGTACGGCACCGAGGAAATCGACGGAACCCCGGTGATCAGCATGGAGTTCGTGGCAGGCGGCACGCTCCAGGATCGCCTCGCAAAGCACGGTCCGCTGACGGTGCCGCGCGCGGTGGACGTGGTGTTGCAGATCATCGAAGGACTCGAGGCGGCTCAGGAGGCGGGCATCCTGCATCGCGACATCAAACCTTCGAACTGCTTCGAGAATGACGAAGGCCTGGTGAAGATCGGGGACTTCGGGCTGTCCATTTCCACGCTGCCCCGTGACCCAGGCCACGTCACGGAGGCCGGCCTGATGGTGGGGACGCCGGCGTTCTGCTCGCCGGAACAGCTTCGGGGCGAAGAACTGAGTGCCCGGTCGGACATGTATGCGGTGGGGGCGACCCTGTTTCACTTGCTGACCGGGCGGCTGCCGTTCGAGGGCCAGACCCTGCCGCTTCTCATCTCCCAGGCGATCGAGAAACGCGCACCCTCCCCGCAGGTGTATCGGAAGGAAATCCCCACGGGTCTGGCGCGGGAAATCCTGCGCTGCCTCAACAAGCAACCGCTGGAACGGTTCAGGAGCTATGCGGATCTGCGTCGCGCACTGGAACCCTACGCATCCACGGCACCGACGCCGGCAACGCTGGGCTTGCGGATCCTGGCTGGAATCCTGGATCTCGCAGCGTTGTCCCTGCTGGGATTGATCCTTGGGTTGGGGATCTTCGGGGATCCCTTCTCAATGCTGGAACGCATGATCGAGTCCCCGACGTGGATGATGGGGTTCATCGTGTTCTGGTTCTCGATGGCGGTTTCCTGGTACGGTATCAGCGAGTGGCAGCGGGGCGCGACGCCGGGCAAGGCCCTGTGCGGCCTTCGGGTGTTGCGGCTGGACCGGAGCTTTCCACGCCTGCCCCAGGCCCTCGCACGCGCGGCGATCTACACGACCGTGCCGGTAATCCCCTATTGGACGGTCATGCTGGTGACGCGCGATCCGCTGTCCTACGCCGGACCCACCCCCGGCACCTATGTCCTGAGTCTGTCCTACTACGCTGTGCTGGGTCTGCTGTTCGCCACCGCGCGACGGCGGAACGGATTCGCCGCGGTGCAGGATTGGTTGACGGGAACGCGGGTGGTGTCGCGCGCGGTGCTCGAACGGCGTCCCGTGCTCCCCTTCACCGAACCTTCGCCTGCGGGCGTGGAAACGCGACCCATCGTCGGGCCGTATCATGTGCTCGAATCGCTCGGGAAGGCCGGGGAAGCCGAGTGGATGGAGGGGTATGATCTGAGACTGCTGCGACGGGTGCTCCTCCGAATTGTGCCCCCGGGCACGCCTCCGCTCCCGACGCCGCTCCAATGCGTGTCGCGGGTGGGCCGGTTGCGGTGGTTGAGCGGGCGCCGCGACGCCGACGGGAATTGGGATGCGTTCGAAGGGGTCGGAGGCCAGCCTTTGCCGTGCCTGCTCGAGCAACCACAACCGTGGGGGCAGGTCCGATTCTGGCTGTATGACCTCGCCGCGGAGTTGAGCGCGGCGGAACGGGATGGCAGCACGCCGGCGGTGCTCGGATTGGATCGGGTTTGGATTACCCGCGAAGGACGGGCGAAACTGCTCGACCTTCCGACGCCAGGAAGGTTGTCCGGGCCGGGAAGCGACGATGCCGGACCGCCGCCAAGCCCCGATAACGCCCCCGCCGCAGTGCCGTTCCTTGGCAACGTCGCGAAGATGGCGTTGCAGGGACGGGGCAATCCCGGCCCGCCGGCAGTGACAGGAAGGATGCCGCTGCACGCACGACGGCTCCTGGAAAGTCTGCCGGGCCTGAAGGGGGCGCAGGCGATTGCGCTGGCCCTTCGACCCCTGCTGCGGCGGGCCACCGAGGTGACCCGACTGCGCAGGCTGGCAGTCGTCTCGGCCTGCATCGTGTTCCCTTTGATGGCCGGACTGGGTGCATTCACCGGTGTCGCCATGATGGAACGGTGGCAGCGGGAGAATCCCGGATTGGTGGAGTTGAGCCAGGTTCTGAACCTCTGGCGTGCCAAACAGTCGCCCTTCATTCCAAGGGGCACCCTTCCCGATGACCGCCTGATCGGCACCTACGTTGCCGCCCACTACGGCGCGATCATCACCAATGAACCCATCTGGTCGGGCGCCATGGCGCGCATCTTCATCCCACCCGATGCCCGCGAGTTTGCCCGGCGCAGCCTGCAAGACTACGCGTCGCCCCAGGCGGAGGAACTGGCGGAGGCCGAGAAGGTCCTCACGCCCCTGACGAAAACGTCCAGGACGGCCAGTCTGCCACCCGGCCCGCTGTTCATTCCGCTCATGATCTGGTCGGCGCTGGCCATCTACGTGGGCATTCCCGCGGTGATTGCCGCGCTCGCATTCCGTGGCGGCCTGGTGTTGCTGGCCGCCGGCGTCACGTATGTGCGGCGCGATGGTACGCAGGCGTCCCGGCCGCGATTGCTGTGGCGCGCGCTCCTGGCATGGAGCCCGGCATTCTCCGCCGTGCTCCTGTCCGCCCTGGCGCTCGGCTTGAACTCGGGGTGGCCTGCGCTTGTGGGTACCGTATTGGCAATGATCCTGACCGCCTGGTCGCTCTGCCTGCCGGAACGGAGTCTTCCGGACCGGTTCGCGGGCACGTGGCCCGTCCCGCGGTAACGGACCCTCCAGGGACAACGCCGTGACCCGCTGATGCCGGGACTTCCATCGGCGGGTCCTACCGGAGCCTCGCGGCATCGATCAGCAATCGCGCAAAGGCCGCCGCGCATGGCTTGGCGCGCACGGCGGGGAGACCCATCATTACCGGCACACTGGCCAGCCTCGGCGCAAACCGCCTGGCCACCAGAGTCTGCGGCAGCATCTCGACGATCCCCTCGACAAGCATGACTGCGGCATTCTGAGCTTCCAGTTCCACAAAAAGGGTCGCAAAGGTATCGTTTACCAACGAAATGAAACTCGGCGAGATGCCAAAGGGTTTGAGCAGCTCCCTCGCCCTGGGCACATATTCGGGATAGTTGTCCTTCGCCAGACCAACCAGTGGCAAACCATCCAGTCGCGGGACGGGGATGCGCTTCAACTTCGCCAACGGGTGCCTCGCCGGTAGAACCAGCACAGACTCCATGCGACACAGTTCGCTCAACTGAAACCCCGGAATCCCCTTCGGAACCGCAAGTCCGGGACCGACCAGGAGGTCCAGCCGCCCTTCGCCAGCCATTTCACCGATCTCCCGGGGTGCCAGATCCGCCAACTCGATACGCACGCCGGGCGCGGTTGCCTGGAATTTGGCCAGCACCGTGGAAATGATGCTGCTGGTCATCGACGAGGTATAGCCCATCCGCAAGACATCCTTCCCCGCTTCCCCACGCACCCGGCGCACCGCGTCGTCCGCACGTGCAAGCACTTCGCATGCTTCCTGATAAAACAGCTCACCGCTTCCCGTAAGCGTCACCGAGTTGGATCCCCGCACGAGGAGGGTCACTCCCAGTTCACCCTCAAGATCCTTCACCTGACGGCTCAGTGCCGGCTGGGTGAGGTGCAGGACTTCGGCTGCACGATTGAACGATCCGTGCGCGGCGACGGCGGCGAAATAACGCAGATGGCGAAGTTCCACCCAATGACAATCGTCCATACCAGGAGTATGGGCGAGGCAAAAATCGGGTCCTCCTGGATCGGATGGGTCATCGAGTCAAGAACTCCCGCGCACCGCAATCGCGATCTTTCCCTGAACACCGTTATTGGGAGTCTCCAGCAGGGCATGGGCGCGCGGAATATCGGCAAGCGAATAAACGGCACCAACGTGTGGCCGCAACTGACCGCGCTCAACCAAGGCGCCCAACTCATCCAGCTTGCCGCGGTTCTGCCTTGTGAAAACGAAGTGATAACTGGCGTTCCTGCCCCACGCCTGAATGAGGTTCTGCGGCGCTGCAATGTCCACGATCGTGACCACGCGGCCCAGCTGGGCAAGCGTGTCGGGGCTGCGCGACAAGGTGTTGCCGCCGATGGTGTCGAACACGACATCGACCCCGAGGCCGCCCGTTTCCCGCAGGATGACGTCCACATAGTCCTCCCGTGTGTAGTCGATGACCACATCGGCACCCCGCCTCTTTGCGAACTCAAAGTTTGCCTCGCGCACGGTCGTAAACACCCTCGCTCCCATGGCTCGTGCGAGCTGGATCGCCACATGACCCACTCCTCCCGCTCCACCATGCACCAGAATGCTTTCCCCCACCCGTAGTGCCCCACGCACAATCAGGGCCTCCCACACCGTCCCGCCTACCAGGGTCAGGCTTGCCGCCTCAAGATGGCTCAACGAGGCAGGCTTCCTTCCGATGATGCCCTCGGCAGCAACGTGATACTCCGCATAACTTCCCGGTCCGCCAAATATCTGCGGGGTGTACCAGACTTCGTCTCCTGGAGAGAAGGTCGTCACACCCGGCCCGACGTCTTCGACCACGCCCGATACATCGTGTCCGGTAATGGCCGGCAGGCGCACAAGGTCGGGATAATCGCCACGCCGGACCTGGTAATCCAGAGGATTGATCGAGGTTGCATGGACCCGGACCAGAACCTGGCCCGCGTTCGGAACGGGCTTTGGAACGTCACAAAGCTCGAATGATTCCGGGCCGCCGAATGATCTGATCATCATCGCTTTCATGGCAGCCCTGCTGTCTTCCGCGGTGTGGAGTTCATGGTATGGATTCGTGATGTTCCGGTGTTGTCTCTATCTACAGAATGTGATGCCTGCAGACTGCTTCCGTCGAGCCAGGACGTCCAATACCTCGTTGGCTGGCTCGCCCATACTTCGCGGATGGGTGGCCAGCGAATCGAGAGGTTTCGCCTCCTGCGTGATCCCGGCAGTTCACCCCCCTCGCCGGCCCTTCCGGTTCCGCGGCGGATGAAGCCCCTCCGCTGAGCCAAAGCCGCGGGGATGCGCCCCCCGCCCGAACGGCAAAGCTCCACGCACAAGGATCAGGCAGGCGTCCCTCCCGTCTTGACAGTTCACGGCACGGGCCAACCCAAAAGGCTGAGCGAGCCAAGAAACAAGGCATTGGGCCGCTTCCTGCGCCTGCCATAGCGTCGTTGCGTGGTCCCGAACCTCCAGCGAGTCCGGGAGTCCCCGCCTCCGGTCACCTCCGGAACACACAACCCCGCCAAGAAACCGTATCATGAATGACAACAAGACCGGGCTTAAAGCCCTGCTTCGTCCCGAAGACAGCATCCTCGTGCTGATCGACCATCAACCCTTCCAGTTCGCCAACCTGAACAGTCACGAGCCGACAATCATCCTCAACAACGTCATCGGCCTTGCCAAGTCCGCGAAGGTCTTCGATGTCCCGACGATTCTCACCACCGTGATCGAAGAGCGTGGCGGCCACCTCATCAAGGGACTCCAGGATGTCTTCCCCGCCCAGAAGCCGATTGACCGCACCTTCATAAACACATGGGAGGATCCGGCGGTCACCGATGTCGTGAAGAGAAGCGGACGCAGGCAGCTCATCCTCGCCGCGCTCTGGACGGAGATCTGCCTCGCGATGCCGGCGATCCAGGCGCTCGGTGAAGGGTATGATGTCTTCGTCGTCACCGATGCGTCGGGTGGCGTCACCGAGGAGGCCCACGACATGGCGGTGCGTCGCATGGTGCAGGCCGGTGCGGTGCCGATCACATGGCTGGCGGTGGCCTCCGAATGGCAGCGGGATTGGGCGCGCGAAAAGACCGCCGCCGGACTCTCCAGCGTCGTCCTTGAGCACGGCGGAGCCAGCGGCGTCGCGCTCGCATGGGAGCTGCAACTCCTGGCGGCCAGCGCACAACAGTCGCAGAAGTAGGGCAAGGCCCACAAGCGTCCGTCCCAATGCAGATTCCATCCACCACGCCTCCGCAGAAGACAACACCCGAACCACAACCCGGCCCAAACCCATGAGCCCCTATCATAAACTCTACACACCGCAGGACACCGCCATTGTCTTCATCGACCACCAGCCTCAGATGACGTTCAGTGTCGCAAGCATCGACCGCGCCACCCTCATCAACAACGTCACCCTGCTTGCCAAGGTCGCGAAGGAGTTCAATGTCCCGGCCGTCCTCACTGCTGTGGAGACAGAGTCGTTTAGCGGCTACATCTGGCCGCAATTGCTCGACGTGTTCCCCGGCAAGGAGGTGATCGAACGCACGTCCATGAACTCGTGGGATGACGCGGGCTTCCGCAGGGCCATCGAGGCCACCGGCAGGAAGAACATCCTCATGACCGGCCTCTGGACCGAGGTCTGCGTGACCTGGCCGACCCTCGAAATGCTCGGCGCAGGCTACGGAATCTACGTCGTCGAGGATTGTTGCGGCGCGACCTCGCCCGCCGCTCACGACGCCGCTCTCTCGCGCATGGTGCAGGCCGGGGCGGTGCGCGTGACCACCATTGCCGCCCTGCTTGAATGGCAGCGCGACTGGGCGAGGCGCGAGCACTACGACAAACTCACGGCCCTGATCCAAGGCCAGGGAGGCGCCTACGGAGTGGGCGTGGAATACGCCTACACGATGGTCCATCACGCGCCCCAGTCGGCGCAGAAGCCGCAGATCGTTCCGAAAAAGCCGGGTCACTGATCGGCCTGCGACCGATGGGAGCGAGCGAAATGACCCCGCCGATCCACATCGCGATCACGCGACGCGTCCGCCAGGACCGCGTGGAAGACTTCAAGCACCTGCTCGCCGAGTTCGCCCAGCGATCGCTGGGCGAACCCGGCACCCTCGGCGTGCATTGCCTGCACCCGCCGCCGGGCGCGGCCTCGCGGGAGTTTGGCATCCTTCGCAGCTTCGCCACCGAGCACGCTCGCGACGCGTTCTACGAAACACCGCTCTACAAGGAGTGGGTGCGCAGGATCGAACCCATGGTCGAGGGCGAAGCGGAGTATCGCCAGCTCAGCGGGCTGGAGGCATGGTTCCGCGATACGAAGGGTCCCATGCCACCACGCTGGAAAATGGCGCTCCTCACCTGGATGGCCGTCTGGCCGATCAGCACGCTTGTGCCTTCGCTGCTTCGGCCCATTCTCGCCCCGGTCGCGCATCCCCTCGTCTTCACTGCCATCGTCTCAGCCAGCATCGTCGTCACTCTCACCTGGTTCGCCATGCCCGCCCTCGTGCGTCTCTCCCATTCGTGGCTTCACTCCACACCCCATCCCGCCCATGAAAGCTGATCTCATCCTCGCCAACGGGCGCATCACCACCCTCGATCCGAAACATCCGGAGGCCGAGAGAATCGCCATCGCCAAGGGCAGGATCGTTGGCGTGGACAACGCCGGGACATACGAATCCGGTCCCGACACCCAGGTCATCGACCTCGGCGGGCGACGCGTGATCCCAGGACTCTATGACTCGCATCTCCACGTCATTCGCGGGGGGCTCAACTACAATATGGAACTGCGCTGGGAGGGCGTGCCATCCGTCTCCATCGCGCTTGAGATGCTCCGCCACCAGGCCGGGAGAACCCCGGCGCCCCAATGGGTGCGCGTCGTCGGCGGGTGGAGTGAGTTTCAATTTGCCGAACGTCGCATGCCAACCTTGGACGAGATCAATGCCGCCGCGCCAGATACGCCCGTCTTCGTGCTGCATCTCTATTGCCGTGCGTTGCTGAACAGGGCGGCGCTCAAAGCCTGCGGCTATACAAGGGACACCCCGAATCCTCCCGGTGGCGAGATCGTTCGCGACAAGGCCGGCCATCCGACCGGCATGCTCGTGGCCCGGCCGAACGCGCTGATCCTCTATGCCACCCTGGCCAGGGGACCGAAGCTGCCAGCCGAGTATCAATACAACTCCACCCGGCATTTCATGCGGGAGCTCAACCGGCTCGGAGTTACCGGGGTTTGCGATGCGGGCGGCGGTTTTCAGAATTATCCCGAGGACTACGAGATTGTTCAGCAGCTCCACCAGCGTGGGGAGATGACCCTGCGCATTGCCTACAATCTCTTCACTCAAAAGCCCGGTGGCGAGCTGGAGGACTTCGTGCGCTGGAACAAGATCATCAAACCCGGCCAGGGCGATGAGATGCTCCGCTGCAATGGTGCCGGCGAGATGCTCGTCTTCTCCGCCGCCGACTTCGAGGACTTTCTCGAGCCGCGTCCCGACCTTGAGGAGAAACTCGAAGACGAACTCGAGCGCGTGGTGGGATTCCTCGCCGAGAATCGCTGGCCCTTCCGCCTTCATGCGACCTACGACCCGTCGATCAGCCGGTTCCTTGACGTCTTCGAACGCGTCAACAAACACGCCCCGCTTGCCGGTCTCCACTGGTTCTTCGACCATTGTGAGACGATCTCGGATCGCAACATCGAGCGTGTCAAAGCTCTCGATGGCGGGATCGCCGTGCAGCATCGCATGGCCTTCCAGGGCGAGTATTTCGTGGATCGCTATGGGTCGGAAGCCGCCGGGCGCACGCCGCCGATCCGTCGGATGCTGGAGATGGGTCTGCCCGTGGGAGCCGGGTCGGACGCCACGCGGGTCGCAAGTTTCAATCCGTTCGTCTCCCTCTACTGGCTCTCCACCGGCAAGACCCTCGGCGGTCTGTCCCTCTACCCCGACAAGGCGGTGCTCTCCCGTGAGGAGGCCCTCCGTCTTTACACCCACGGCAGCGCATGGATGTCCCGCGAGCAGGACACGCGAGGCACCCTCTCGGTGGGGTGCTTCGCCGATGTTGCGGTGCTCAGCGCGGATTACTTCTCGATCGCGGAGGATGAGATCAAGGGTCTTGAATCTGTCCTCACCATCCTGGGCGGAAAGCCTGTCTATGCAGCGGAGGAGTTCGCCCCGCTCGACCCGGGCGTCCCGCCAGCGATGCCGGAATGGTCTCCCATTCGCAGTTATCCTGGTTATTGGAAGCCCGACCCTGCACCGCAATTTCAGAGGCACGCTCCCGGTTGCGGCTGCGCCCGGCACATCCCAACGCCCGCACGGCCGAACCCGTTCAACCTCCCGCAGTGGATGCTCGGCCCGCGGGGCCTTCTCGACGGTGGCTGCGAGTGCTTCGCGTTCTAGTCGGATCGACGTTGACTCAGCAATACACCGGCTCCGGGGGTCGGGATACCGGATCGGCACCGGCGGTTTGGTGTCCACGCTTTAGCGTGTCGGGCCTTGGAATCGAAGCAGCACGCTGGGGCAACGCCGTGACCGGCTGAAGCCGGGACACCCAACGGGGCGGAACCGGACCCACTTCAGGTCCCCGAATACTCGCACAGCCGGGGAATCGGCACCGGCGGTTTGGTGTCCACGCTTTAGCGTGTCGGGCCTTGGAATCGGAGCAGCACGCTGGGGCAACACCGTGACCGGCTGAAACGAGGACACCCAACGGGGCGGCACAGGGCCCCCCCATGATGAGAATCCCGCTTCAGGGGGTGCCTTTCCGAGCCTGGCTCACCTTGACTCCGCCATGCCTGGCATCACGCTGCTCCGATGCGAGCCACACCTCTCTTGACGTCCCTCACCGCCGCACTTCTCTGCACCGCCTGCACACCCGATGTAGTCCGTGACAATCCGGCCACCGGGCCCGCCCCGGATCCACGGATCGTGGAGAAACTCCAGCAGATCGTGGAGATTCGCCAGCGCATGCTGGATTTCGAATCACTCAGAGCGGATGCCGGCCGCCCTGACGCCACTGGCACGGCCCAGGTCGAACTGACGGAAGCCCTCATCGATCTGTCCCTCGCACGCCATCGGCACCACGAAACACTGATGCAGCTCACCAATCTCGTGGCGGCCCACCAGGCCCGGCTTCAACTCGCCGAGAAGCGCTCCACCGATCGCGGCACCCGCAGGGAGTCCGATGAAATCCGCATCGACCTTCTCCACGCCGAGATCCGACTGGCCCGGGAGCAGGCCCGTGCAACCCCCTGACCGGCCCCTTCCCGCGCCCGGAACAGATCTAGGATCCTGACTTCATCTGCCTGATCTGCCGTGGTGAAAGGCAAATGTCAGAATCAGAGAACTGACCTCACATGAGTTAAATTGGTTCGTCTGACGCCCAGAAATCATGCGCTGCACTTTTCCTGGAGTTTACTGTACGCTAACCGACTCTCGCCTGCGAGCAGCGCCACGTGAGAGGCTTGCCGCACCGACAATGTCAAGTCCCGCTCGCCGCACAGAATGTCATCAATCAGAATCCCAGAAGCCACAGGCAAGTTCATGATATATCGCACGGATAGCTGCCATCGGCAACTTCCGTGCTCGTTCTGATTATAATTCGGGTCGATTTCGGGGTGGCCAAGCGCTTCTGCTAAGGCGAATATTCGTCTGGAGCCTCCCGGAGCGTAAAGAAACAGGTGATCTCCTGCCTGAATACTGGGCCTACTGGCCTTGCGAAATCCAATTCTCTCCTCGGTGTAGCTGCCATGCCAAGGAGCTTCAGTTAGCGGCGCTTTCTGTGAACCAACAAGCTTTAACCAAGTTTTCATGGCGGGTTTTCTTTGCGGCGTCGCAATTAGCCGATGGCGGATGGGGCCCGGCGGGGACAGATTCTGACCCTGAAATCCAGGTGCGCTCCTGCGGTTGCCTCTACCGCCTTCGGTCGTGCTTGATTCAATGTATTCGCGATCTGATGAGATCAGCGATCTCTGCCGCTATCTCTTCGACTGTATGCGTCGCGGTACTTCGGGCGACCTTATCGGCGAGTGAAGGACTGTACTCTACCACCTGTTGTTTGGTGAGTCCGTGCCAAATTGGGAGAAGAATCTGCTCTCCAGAGACCGATCTTGTAACGATTCCGTCGAGTTCGTAATTAGGCCAGCCCTTGATGATAAACGACGCTGAGAGAACAACCAAGCCGACCCGACTGTGAGCGAGGCCCTGGTCGATCTTCTGCCGCAAACTGTCTCCAATTTGCAAAGCGAACTCGTCATACCAAACATCCAGTCCTTGGGCTATCAGTGCATTCGCCAACGGTCTGACAATTTCTTCTTTGTCTTCTGAGGCGTGAGAGATAAAGACGTCATGGACTTGGCCTGAGGAATGTGGCGAAGGCTGCGCGTGGTCGCGGAGCAAGCTTGGAGTGTAAGAAAGAGGTGCTTGGCGAATAACTGGAAGAGCCCCAGGCAGCATACGCACGCCTGCGCGTGTGCTGCCTCTCAATCCCTGCATATCGATGGCGACATGCCAGTGACCAGATCTTGGAATCTGCAGGCGTAGCGGAGATTGCTTGGCGAGGCCGCCGATGTAGGTGTGTCTGCAACCATTCTTGTATGAGGAAAAGTTGGAACTATCAAGCAGCCGCACATTCGCGCCACTCGTCAGGGTGATCTCGACAACTTCGCCACCCTTTCGGTAGCCAAGGTCATTGTGGATAAAGTCCACGGGCGGCCTCAATTCCAGATGAAGTTGCTTGGAAGCCTACGAACACCCCAGGCTTTCGCCGCAGTTGAGGCATTTGTAACAGGCGCCGCTGCGGACGGCGATGTGGCCGCAGTTGGGGCAGCTCGGGGCGTCGCCCTGGTTCTGGAAGGTGGCGGTGAGGAGGCTGGCGCCCGGAAGGGCGCCGGGCCGCGCCGGACGGGGCGCCGGGGTGGCCTGGGTCTTTACATCGACCACCGGCGGCTCGGTGGCCAGGGGGAGCTCAGGAACGGGCCGGTTCAGTTTTTTTTTGAGCTCCTCCTCGAGTCCGGGCATTTCGAGTTCGGGCTGGGGGCCGTGCCGGGGTGAGGTGGCCTCGCGGAAGCCGGGGATGAATTCGAGCGCCATCCAGCGGAAGACGTAGTCGATGATGGAGGCGGCGTTGCGGATGTCGGGATGCCGGGTGAAGCCGCTGGGCTCGAACCGCTGGTAGGCGAACTTCTTCACCAGGGATTCAAGCGGCACTCCGTACTGGAGGGCCATCGAGGTCAGCGCCCCGATGGTGTCCATGAGGCCGCCGATGGTGCTGCCTTCCTTGGCCATGGTGACGAAGAGTTCGCCGGGCTGGTGGTCATCGAAGAGCCCGACGGTGAGATACCCTTCGTGGTCGGCGATGGCGAACTTGTGGGTGACGGCCCGGCGGGTTTCCGGAAGGCGCCGCCGGGTGGGCTTGGTGGCCTCGTTGCGGAGATGGGCGAGTTCGGCCTCGAGTTCCTTGATCCGGGTGTCGAGTCCCTGGATGGCGTTGGCCTCGGCGGCGGCCCGGTTGACGCCTTCGCCGGTCTTGCGGGTGTTGAGGGGCTGGGAACGCTTCGATCCGTCCCGGTAGATGGCCACGCACTTGAGTCCGCGCCGCCAGGCCTCGACATAGGCGTCCCGGATGTCGGCGATGGTGGCGTCGTGGGGGAGGTTGACGGTCTTGGAGATGGCGCCGGAGATGAAGGGCTGGGCGGCGGCCATCATGCCGATGTGGGCCCGGTAATGAATGCTGCGCGCGCCCCGGTGGGCCTTGAAGGCGCAGTCGAAGACGGGGAGATGACCGGCCTTGAGCGGGGTCGGAACCACGGTGCCGTCGTCCTGAACGGCGTCCTCGATGGTGTCCTGGCTGGCCACGTGCTCGACGATCCGTTCCACCTCGGTCTCGGAATAACCCAGGCGCCGCAGCGCTTCGGGGACGGTGCGGTTGACCATTTTCAGGGTGCCGCCGCCGGCGAGGACCTTGTACTTGATCAGGGCGATGTCGGGTTCGATGCCGGTGGTGTCGCAGTCCATGAGGAACGCGATGGTGCCGGTGGGGGCGAGGACGGTGACCTGGGCGTTGCGGTAGCCGACCTCCTCGCCGCGATGGAGGGCGCGGTCCCAGCAGCGGCGGGCCTCGTCCTTGAGGGGATTGAACTCGACGCTGGGATGGATGTCCTCGACGGCGGCGCGGTGGAGGCGGATGACGTTGAGCATGGACTCGACGTTGTCCCTGGCGGCGGGCTTGGCGACCCCGGCGCAGCGGGCGTCGCGGTAGCCGGGGAAGGGCCCGAGGATGGCGGCGATTTCGGCGCTCTGCTCGTAGGCATGGCCGGTCATGATGGCGGTGATGGCGCCGGCCAGGGCGCGGCCCTCGTCGGAATCGTAGGGCAGGCCGTAGCTCATGATGAGCGAGCCGAGGTTGGCGTAGCCGAGGCCGAGGGTGCGGTAGATGTGGGAGTTCTCGGCGATGGGGCCGGTGGGGTAGCTGGCGTTGTCCACCACGATCTCCTGCGCGGTGATGAAGATGCGGACGGCGGCCTTGAAGCGTTCGATGTCGAACCGCCCGTCGGGGGCCTTGAACCGCATGAGGTTCAGGGAGGCGAGATTGCAGGCGGTGTTGTTGAGGAAGACGTATTCGCTGCAGGGATTGGTTGAGTGGATGGGTTCGGTGCCCTGGCAGGTGTGCCACTTCTGGATGGCGCCGTCGTACTGGAGGCCGGGATCGCCGCAGACCCAGGTGCCCTCGGCCACCATGTCCAGCAGGCGGGAGGCGTCCTTGGCTTCGAGCGGTTTGCCGGTGGTGACGGAGCGGGTCCACCATTCGCGGCCGTCCTGGGCGGCCTGCATGAAGTCGTCGGAGACGCGGACCGAGAGGTTTTCGTTCTGGTACATCACCGAGCCGTAGGCGTCGCCGTTGAAGGAGCCGTCGTAGCCCTGTTCGATGAGGGCCCAGGCCTTCTTCTCCTCGCGCATCTTGGCGGTGATGAACTCCTCGATGTCGCCATGCCAGTCGCGGAGGGTGTTCATCTTGGCGGCGCGGCGGGTCTTGCCGCCGGACTTCACCACGTTGGCGACCTGGTCATAGACCTTGAGGAAGCTGAGGGGCCCGCTGGGGCGTCCGCCGCCGGAGAGTTTTTCGCGCGAACTGCGGATGGGCGTGAGGTCGGTGCCGGTGCCGGAACCGAACTTGAAGAGCATGGCCTCGCTGTACGCGAGGTGCATGATGCTCTCCATGTTGTCGTCCACGGACTGGATGAAACAGGCGGAGGACTGGGGATACTCGTACTGGGTGGGGGCGCGTTCGGTGCGGCCGGTCTTGCGGTTGAAGAACCAGTTGCCGCGGTCGCTGGTGTTGCCGATGCCGTACTGGTGGAAGAGGCCGACATTGAACCAGACGGGCGAGTTGAAGGCGCCGTACTGGTTGATGCAGAGCCAGGTGAGTTCCTGGTAAAAGGTCTCACCGTCCTCCTTGGAGAAATAGCCGTCCTTCACCCCCCAGTCGGCGATGGTGCGGGTGACCCGGTGGATCAACTGGCGGACCGAGACCTCCCGTTCGGGCTTGGCGGGGTCGCCGTAGAAATACTTCGAGCAGACGACCTTGGTGGCCAGTTGGGACCAGCCCTTGGGAACCTCGACGTTGTCCTGTCGGAAGATGGCGCGGCCCGAATCGTCGGTGATCTCCGCCATCCGCCGTTCCCATTCCAACTGATCGAACGGATGCACCTTCGGGTCGCTGAACACCCGCTCGATGGCAAGACGGGAACGGCGTCCAGAGCGGGCCGCCGACTTGCGGGAGCGGGACGCGGAAGACTTGGAGGCGGGCGCCGGGCGGGACGCGGACGACGGGCGACGACGGCTGGCGGAGGGGGTGGACGACAACGGGCTGGAGGCGTCGATCATTGCGGGATGGGTCTGGGCGGTTGGAGCTGGGTTCCTGGCGTCATGGATAGCCCACCCGTGGTTGACTCCTCCTCCAGGGGGCCGATCCTCCGCTCCCGCGCCCGATTGGGACACCTCCCCATCGCGATGCCTGGCGATGGAAAATACCCCTTGGGTTGGGGAGCGGGACCGAGATTGGCACAACAGGTTGTGGGTGCAAGCAGTTTCCCCAGAATTTTGAGCAACCCATTCAACCCTCGAACGCCAAGGGGTTTAGGGGGACTCCCGGCGGCGCCTCCCGGTAGCGGAGCGCGAATCCTCAATACAACCTTCAGCCTCATCCCTCATCCCTCAGCCCTCAGGTCTCAGCCCTCAGGTCTCAGGTCTCAGGTTTCTGGTTTCTGGTTTCTGGTTTCTGGTTTCTGGTTTCTGGTTTCTGATTTCTGGTCTCAGCCCTCCCCCTCCCCCCTCCCCCCTTCCACGCTCGTCTTCCCCCTTGGGTCGGCCCACCCTTCCCCGCATGGATTCCGATCCCCAAGCGCCCGTCACCGAACAACTCCGCGAGGCGTGCCTCCGTATTGCCGCCGCCGTCACGGCCATGCATCCGCTTGCCAACCGTGTCGAGGACACCGCCGCCCGCGGCGAGATTCTCCGCGCCCTCTTCGAGGTCACCCGCCACATCGAGGTGGTGAAGAAACAGCTCCAACGCGCCGAACGCCGCGACGACTCCAAACTCCTCTGATTCCCCATGCCGTCCCTTGCTTCCCGACTCGCCGTGTGCAGCTGGTCCCTCCAGCCCGACACCCCCGCCACCCTGGTCCAGCGCCTCCTCGACACCGGCGTCAAGAGGGTCCAGATCGCCCTCGATCCGCTCCGTGCCGACCCCGGCGTCTGGAGCGAGACCCCGCAGCGGCTGCGCGACGCCGGCTGCAGCCTCGTCTCCGGCATGTTCGGCACGGTGGGCGAGGACTACTCCTCCCTCGAGTCCATCCAGCGCACCGGCGGGATCGTACCCGACGCCACCTGGGAGGAGAACTGGCGCAACATCCAGCTCACCGCCGACCTGGCGGCCCGCCTCGGTCTCCGGATCGTCACCTTCCACGCCGGCTTTCTCCCGCACGACGAAGCTGATCCGGCGTACGAGAAGCTCTCCCGGCGCCTGCACCAGGTCGCCGACCTCTTCACCGCCCGGGGCATTCACCTCGGACTCGAAACCGGCCAGGAGACCGCGGCAACCCTCGCGCAGTTCCTCACCCGCTTCGCCAGACCCGAACTCGGCGTCAACTTCGACCCCGCCAACATGCTCCTCTACGACAAGGGCGACCCCATCGCCGCGCTCCGGCAACTCGGTCCCTGGGTGAAACAGGTCCACCTCAAGGATGCCATCCGCACCCGGGTCCCGGGGACCTGGGGTGACGAGGTGGTTGTGGGCACCGGAGAAGTCGATTGGCGCACGTTCTTCGCCGTGCTTTCCGAGATCGGTTACACCGGCGATCTCTGCCTCGAACGCGAGGCAGGCCACCAGCGGGTCGCCGACCTTCGCGCCGGAGCCATCTTCGTCGGCGGCCTCGTTGGGTAGTCTCCGCCCCCGAAAAGCGAAGACCCCGGCGAGGGGCTGCCTCGCCGGGGCGTTCGATCGTGGCGCCATTCACGGCGCCCTTCTGCACCGTCCCGCCTAGGGCCGGAACAGGCGGAAGTACTGGGCCGCTTCCGCCGTCGGCACGGTGACCCTTCGCTGCCCGCCTTCCACCGTCGGCGACCCGCCGACCGCCTGCCAGTTGGGAGCCGTCAGCGCCCCGGTGCCCTGCAATACGAAGGCCTCCGTCCCAGCCTCCGGCCAGACCAGGGTCAGCTGTCCCCCCGATACACTTGCACCCAGGGACACTTCGGTCGGCGTCGGATCCGGCAGACCCGCCATGTACCGCACCGCGTTCAGGAACAGCTTGGCGCCATCGCCCGCCAGGTCATAGATGCCCGCCGCATTGGCGGTCGTCCCGTCCGCCTCGCGGCTGCCCGACAACAGCACCAGACGCCTGGCCGCCGTCACATCCGCCGAGGGGTTGCTCATGGTGGTCCCCGCCGGAAACTCGCCCACGATCATCCCGTTGATCGCCGGATCCCCGACCGTGCCCACGGTCGCCAGCACGGTTCCGCCACTGGCGATCGGACTGGAGTTGACCGAGATCCCGCGCTGCAGCGCGCCCTGGTGGCTGACCCGCTGCGCGTAGGGGTTCACCATCAGCCCGGCCGCATCCAGCGCGATCCCCGAGAAGATCCGGTGACTGGGCTGATTGACCTGCAGGTGAATTGTCCCGCCGGTGTCCGGAATGGTTTCCCCGGTGGTGTAGCCCAGGCGGCTGGCGCGAAGGATGTACCCGCCCATCAGAATCGCCGGCTTGGTGATGCTGTGCCAGAGCAGCGTGCTGTCCGGCTGCTGATAGTCGCCGCTCGGCACCGACCGGCTGATGATCACCAGGTCGAACGTGTTCAGGTAGTCCACGTCCGGGAATGTGGAGGTGACGTAACGCGTGACCGTGTGACCCGCGGAGGCCAGCAGATCCGTGTACCCGGCATCCGGTGCCCGGGTGAACCCGGCGTCGGCGGCTGCCTGCGACGGTTCGTCATCCCCGGCATGGAAGCTCACCCAGACGATGTTCGCCCCCTCCTCCGCCGGAGGTGGCACGTACTGCGTCGTGAACTCGAAACTCACCGTCCTCGAACTCGCGGCGCTGTCCGTGTAGCCCACCCCCACCGTGTACCGGGTGTCCCCCTGGAACCCACCCGCCGCCGAATACCGGATGGTGGTCTGTCCGGCCGCCTTGCTGACCTGCGCCGTCACCGGCTGGCCGTTCAACGTCACCTGCACGGAACCTTCCTGGACCTGCGTCGCGCCATCCTGCACCACGACCCGTACTTCCGTGTCGGTGGGCTGGTTGATCGCCCCCGCCGTGGGGGCGATGGACACGATCCGGGGCCGTTCGCCAGCCGTCACCTGCCGCCAGGCCCGCACCGCACCGGCCTGGGTCCGGTCGTTGACCAGCACCTTCTGGTCGGTGATCGGATCGACGGTGAACCACTCGAGATTGGCCCCGCCGCCGCCCTGGTAATACAGCAGCCGGAAGGGATACAGCCCCGCCTCCGTCACCTCGAACTGGAAGATCGTGTCAGCCGAACCCCGGCCCCCGTCGAACCGGCCCAGGCTCACCGCCAGCAGATCCTTGTGGTGCACCCCGGAGAACACCACGAAACCGTCGTCGCTGTTCACGCCCATCACGTGCCGGCCAGGAGTGAGTTCGAGGTAGGTCAGGACCTCCGCTGCAATGTTCTGAACGTAGTTGATCCCCGGAATCGGATCATCCGGGTACTCTGGCGCCCGGAAATTCCCGATCTCCGCCCCCACGCCCTGCGCATCCACATTCCAGTTGATGAGCTGCTGGTTGTACGACCCGTCCGGGTTGTCGGTGCTGGGAATCGCCAGGTCCGGATACGGTTCTTCCGTGAGCGGATCAATCAGCGTCCCCGCCAGTTGCGCCTCGGCGCGGTCCGCCGTGTTGGGCAGTTCCGGAAAATCGTAGCCCTGCACAATCCGGGCCCGGAATCCCGGGGCCCCCTCCACCGCCGTGCCGCTCGCATAGGCGAACGCCGCCGGCAACGCGAACGGCGCCAGCGTGTCGAAGTTCAACTCCACCGTGCTCTCCCGGCCCGCCGCGTCGCGCACCGTGATGGTCCCCGTGTACTGCAATCCCGCGGTCAACGCCGAATACGAAACCGTCCGCTCCTGCAGCGTGCCGCCAATCGTCAGCGCCGAACTCACATCGGTGCCGTTCAGCACCACCGTGATGTTCCCCTCCGGCACTCCCCCCGCGGTCCCGCTGCTGATCCGGAACGACATCCCGCGCGGCGCATAATACCGCGTCGCCCCCACCGCCGGCTGCAACTGGCTGACCAGCGGCGGCGGTTCCGTCACCTCCACCCCGGCCAGATAACTCACCGCATTGAGGAAGATCCGCACACCGTCCGGGTCGAGGTCGAAGATCCCCGCGCCCTCGGAGGTGATCCCCATCTCCCGGCTCCCCGTCAGCACCACCAACCGCTTGGCGGCCGCCACTTCGCCCCACGACGTGCCCATCACCGTTCCCGCGGGTACTTCCGTGACAATCATGCCGCCAGTCACCTGACCCATCTCCGTTCCAACCGAGGCCAGGACCGTCCCGCCCGCCACCACTTCATCGGTGACGACCGAGATGCCCCGCTGCACCACGCTGTTGTAGCTCACCAATCCCGCATACGGGTTCACCATGGTCCCCGATGCATCCAGGGCCACACCCGCGAACACCGGATGGGACGGCTCGTTCACCGTCAACCGGATCGGCCCCGTCGTGTCCGGAATCGTCTCCCCGTACACATACCCCAGCCGGCTGCCCCGCAGCACATACCCGCCCAGATGCAGCGTCGGCACCGTCAGCCCGTTCCACAACGCCGCGCTCGCCTCGGTCTGGTAATGCCCGCTCGGCGCCGACCGGCTCACAATCACCAGATCGAAGGTGTTCAGAAACGCCACGTCCGGCGTGGCCGTCGTCACGTACCGGGTCACCTCGTGCCCGGCCGCCCGCAGCAACTGCGTGTACTCGGCATCCGGAGCCTGGGTGAACCCGGCCCCGGCCGCCGCCGCCGAGGGCGTCCCGTCCGCGGAATGAAAGCTGACCCACGCGATCTTCGCGGAGGCCGCCTCGACTTGATTCGGCACGGCGGTCGCCGCCAGCACGGCGAGTCCGGCCATGGCCGCCCATGATTTGTGAATGGTATTCATACAAGGATTACGCACGTCCGTTACAACTGAATGGAACGCCTCACCTTGCAGGACCGGGCGGGAATCCGACAAGACCTTGTTGACGAAAAGCGACGCGCGCCAGGCCCCGTTCGCCCCCGGCGAACAGCCCCGTGCATCCGGGAGTCGTGGGGAGAGGTGCGAATCCCGCCAAGCGGCACTTCGAAGGGCCGGGTTCCACGAGACCGCAATGGTGTGGCGCGTTGGGTGGAGGACGCGCAGAACGCGTCCCTCCGATTCGCTGCCTCCCCACCCACCACGCCGGGATGCACCGCGAACAGCCCAGTCCCCCTCGTCCTCGAAACGGCCGCGGCCGTGTGCCCCGCGCCCCGCAAGATCAGCGGGTCAGGCGGGCCAGCTCCGTGGTGGCCTGTCGCAGGGCGGCGGCCTGCGCGCGCAACTGCTGGGCGGCGGCTGCGGATTCCTCGGCGGCGGCCGCCGTGGTCTGTGTTTCCCGATCGATCTGGGTCACCGCCCCGTTGACCTGCTCGATCCCGGAACTCTGTTCGCGGGACGCCGAGGCCACCCCCGCGGTGAGTTCGTCCACCATCCGGACCTTGGCGACGATGGCCTCCAGACCGCTGCTGACCGTCCGGCTGAGCGCGACGCCGCGCGACGTGGCGGCCACGGCTCCCTCGATCTTGCTGGCGGTGTCCTTGGCCGACCGGGAACTCCGCTGGGCCAGGGCCCGCACCTCATCGGCCACCACCGCAAACCCCATGCCCGCTTCCCCCGCACGGGCCGCTTCAATGGCCGCATTCAGGGCCAGGAGATTGGTCTGGAAGGCGATCTCGTCGATGGTCTTCAGAATCCTCTCGATGTCCTCGCTCGATGCCTGGATCGCCACCATCGATTCGTTCATCGCCTGCATTTCGCCGGCCCCGCGCCGGGCGGCCTCGAGCGCCTCGCGTCCCAGCTCGTTGACCTTCGCCGCGCTGTCGGCGTTCCGGCGCGTCATGCTCGACATCTCCTCGATCGACGCGCTGGTCTCTTCCAGCGAAGCCGCCTGACGGCTGGCTCCGTCCGCCAGGGACTGACTGGCTTCCTGGACCTGGTCGGCGGCGGTGTTCAACAGCTCCGTCGAGGTCGCGATGCGGCCTGAGATGACACGCACCGACGCCGCGATGCGGGCGGCGATCCACAGGGACAGCCCCACCGTGACCGCCAGGACCACTCCGCCAATCCCGCCCAGCATCGTCTGGTACCGTCGCACGAGGGCGCCCACCTCGCCGCGAATCGCCCGGATCTCGGCCTCCACGTTGTCCGTGTAAACGCCCGTGCCCACCCAGATGTCCGTCCCCGGAACCAGCGCCGCATAGCTCAGCTTCGGCTGGATACCCTCGCCCGGCTTGGTGAACCAGTACTCGACAAAGCCCCCCCCGCCGCGTGCGACCTGCGCCAACTGCTCGATGAACCGATTGCCCCGCTCGTCCACGGCATCGAGCATCGCCTTCCCGTTGCCCGACTTGTCCACGGGCATGTTGATGCGCACCCCGTTGAGATCGTAGGCGAAGAAGTAGCCCGAGCCGTCGGGGAAGAACCGGGCGACGTCCGTCTCCCGGACGATGATCTCCTTCCGTTCCTCGGCCGTCCGCGCGTCCCCCATCCGGCTGACGATGGTTTGAATCTGGACATCCACCAGCCACCGCAGCGTGTACCGATGGCTCTCGTTCAACTCCCGCTCGATCCGGGCGAGAAACACCTTCTCCCGCATCGCCCGGTCCATGATGAACCCGGCCATCTGAAGCGCGGCAATTCCAAGGAGAAACAGGGCCGGCAGGACCAGCAGACGGTGCCTCAGACTCCAGGCCACCCGCCCCTCGGCGACGCCTCGTCCGTCCGGCTCCGGCCGCCCCGCCACGACGTCATCATCGGAACGTGTAACGGAGTCCGACGGCCGCCACGTTGCGGTGGTAGTCGCGCGCCCGGGTGTCTGGAATTCGGCTCTCGCCGACCTCATGGGTGAAGGAGATCTCTGCATTGAACTGGGAGTTGATGGTGTGGGAAACCGCTGCACTGACACTGAAGATCCAGTCATCCCGGACCGCCGGATACGCGAAGTCCGTGTTGTAGGCCCGTCCGCCCATCACAACGTCCCATCGCTCCGAGAATGTGTGCTTCCACCTCAGTTCGTAGGTCGTGTCGTCATAGACGGAGCGCCCGGCAAATCCGGGTTGCTGAAATCGCTTCACCGACACGGTCGCCGTGTCCGAGGGCCCCAGAGTCAGCGTGCCGCTGGCGTCGATGAACAGGTTCCGGACATCCCGGTCGCCGAAACTCGCCGGCACCCGGTCTCCGAACCGACGGAACTCCGGTCCGATCGCGACCGCCACCCTGGCCCACCGCACGGGCGATCCCTCAACTTGAAACAGGACCCTGTGATACGTGCTGTCGTATTCCTCCGGGTAGGACAGCAGTCCGGCCTGGTCCTGGAATCCGTACCGATACCCGACCCAGGCGCACAACCCGTCGGCAACCTTCGTCCCCAGATCGACCCCGCCATGAACGTCGGCCCGATCCACGAAGTTCTGGTATCCGGGCGTGGCCCGGTGTTCGGTCCCGAAATCATGCACGTAGGCTGCCACGCCCGGACGAACCAGCAGCGGTGATGTCTCGTGCGTGACCCGCAGGCTCCCGCGATACACCGTCGCGTCCCGTCGGTCCCTCACCCTCGGGCCGCCCGCCGCCGGCGCCCCACCCTCCCCGGTGTATGTGGGCCCGATGCGGCTCCCGTCGATGGCCACGAGAGACTGGCGCAACTCCCACATGCCCGCGCCGGACGCCACCGCACCGTTGAGTCCGACACGATGGAGCACATGGTCCTCGGACGGGTGCGAATGAAAGAAGGCCAGCTCCGGGGCGTAGTCGAGGGAGACTGATACCTCCTTCCCGGAACGGTAACTCATGCCGACCGATGGAATCAGCGTCGTGACAAAGGAACTCAATCCGCCCAGGGGTGTCACGTCCTGCGCAAAGAGGTTGTCGTCGTACTCCTCCTTGACCGCCAGCGCCACGCTCGGACTCCACGATGCACGGGCCTGCCCCGGCTCCTGCGGCGCCCCGGCCGATAGCCCGGCCGTCGCCATCAGTCGTGCCAGACATGGCACCAGGGCCAGAATGCGTCCGGCACCTTCCACGGTGAAACTCTGCATTAGGCCGCTTCCATTCACGCTGCTGTTCCTATCGACAGGCCGGCCGGGTCACCCAATGGGCTCCCGTCGATTGCAGCCCGCGCCATGAACGCCATACGGGAAACTCATGGTTGCACCGCCTCGGAGGGACGGGCTCCGCGAGTCCTCAATCCCATCGCACCCCTCCCCCGCGGCATCGTGGAACTCGGCCCTCCGACTTCACCGCCCCGCTTCACCCTTCGGAGGGACGAACCCCGCGAGGCACGGGTCAACGCCGCCCGCCAGAGGGAAGGCTTGCCAGGACTAGGAAAATTGCGTAGTCAGTGGCCATGCTTATCCGTCGTATCAAGCAGCACGGTCTTCTCGCCCTCGTTGCGGGGGCCCTTCTGGCCAACGCCGGCTGCGCCTCGAATCGTCAGGTCACCCGCGATTCGTCCACGATGGAAGGTCTCGCCTCCGCCTCCCGTCCGGTGGCCGAGCCCGGCTGGACGATTCGGCCGGTCAGCGCCCACCCATGACCGCCTGGCCCGGACATTGAGCCGGTTCGGTGAGCCGGTTCGGTGGGCCGGAGCCGGGCCCGGATTCAAGCCACCTCGGCCATGGCGCTCTCGAGGAGGCGGGCGGCACCAGGAAGGTGCCGGGCGAGGTCGTTGATCCGTTCGTTGACCGCGTGGATCGCCGGGGAATCGGCATGCAGCTCGATCAGCCGGCGATACCAGTCCAGGAACGCCCGACTGATGTGCGGTTCGTCCCCTGTTGGAAGCGGACCGATGGATCGACCCTGGGCCAGTTCGCAAAGGGTCCTTGCCGCCAGGGCGGAGGGATCGCGGTTGGCCGCCGCCCGCACCCACCATGGATGAGCGCCTGCCGGATCCCCATGCAGGAGGAGCGCCTCCCCCCGTTGGGCCATCAACACCGGAGCCGTCGGCTGATGCCGGATCGCCTCGGAGGTCCACTCGAGCGCGAACGGGATGGTGTCCCGGTTCCCCAGGGCGATCTCCGCGCCCACCCGCCAGACTTCCACCTCGTTGCAGCCATGCGAGATCAGCTCGTTGAGCAACTGCAGCGCTTCGACCGGCCGGCCCTGCGCCGCATGAAGCCGGGCGAGATCCAACCGGATTCCCGTCGCCTCGGCATTCTCCTTGAGGCCGGCCAGCAACGCGGCCAGAGCGGCCTCCGGCTGACCCGCCCGGGTCAGACACTGGGCCAGCAGCCGGTGCGGGGCGTCCCGGAGGACTTCCGGCAGGACCGGGGTGAGACAGGGCAGTTTCCGGGTGGCCAGGCATTGCCTCAATGGTTCGACCGCCTCGGCGTATCGCCGGGATCCGATGAAGGCCAGCGCCCGGGCGTACTGCAGGGACGCCGTCAGGGCCGCCTTCCGCGCCACCGGGGATTGGAGGAGCCTGAGAATCTCGTCATGGCGCCCCGCCTTGAGCAGATGACTGGCGTACTGGGTCAACAAGGCCTCACGCAACTCCGGCACGCGCGCCTGTTCAGGCCGGTCCTCCAAGGCCCTCAGTGCCTCGGCATACCGGGCCAGACCCGCGTCCAGCCGACCGGCATGCACCAGCTCGAGTCCGAGGTTCATGAGCAGATTGGCGTCGCCCGGAAACTCCTGCACGGCGAGGTCCAGAAGCGCGAGGTTCCGTTCCGTCTTCCCGCGTCGCCGCACCACCTCGTTGGCGTACCCGTGGTGCCGCAACTGCGCCGTGCCAAGGTCCGTCTCCAAACCCCACTCCTCGGCGCGCACCAGGATGCTCGAGAAGATCTGTTCGTGGACGCGGCTGATGTAGAACAGGCCCGGGGCGTTCCGGAACAGCCTGGGAACGTAGGACACCCCCTCGTGTTCGACTCCGACATTCACCAGGGGCAGCCGATAGCCGATGTACCCGGCGCGCCCGATGGCGGCAAGCAACTTGCCGTGCTCGGCCTGTGGCAGTTCCTCGTCGGCGTCCAGCGCCAGCACCCAGTCCCCGGTGACCCGCTCGAGTGCGGCGTTCCGGGCCGCGCTGAAGTCGTCGCACCACTCGAACGAATACACTTCCGCCCCGAACTCCCCCGCGATCTCCACCGTGCGATCCGTGGAACCCGTGTCCACCACCACGATCTGGTCGGCAATCGACCTGACCGATGCGAGGCAGGCCGGCAGGAACTCCTCCTCGTTGCGCACGATCAGGCAGACACTGAGGCGGGGTCGCGAAGGCTCCGATGCGTCCGCCCCGGACGCCGCACCGGCACCGCCCTGCCCGGTCGGGTGCGCCCTCGAACGGGCCGCCTCGCCGGGGATCGCCAGCCAGGGCTGCGGTCGGGCTCGGCCGTGCTGGGGCAGGCGCTTCAGGAACTTCCGGACGGGCTTCCACTCGGGAACCAGATCGCGGGCCCGTTGGGCGCACCGGCGCGCCGCGGGAACATCCCCGACCTCCTGGGCGATCTCGGCGAGCAGCAGATACGCCTCCGGATGAAACGGACGGAGCCGCAGGGCCTCGAGGGTCGCCTCCCACGCCTCACGGGGCTTTCGGCGCGCCAGCAGATCTCGCGCCCCCTGCAGGTTCCCAAGCCGCGCACAGGGCGGCAGGACAATGGCCTTCGGCGCCAGGACTGTCCCCGGGCCCGAAGCCGCAGGAACGCCTTCCGTCATCGAGCGGAGCCGTTCCACAACCCGTTCGGCGGCCCGTTGCCACGTCCAGTGCAGGTGCACATGACAGCTTGCAGCGCGCCCCACCTCCCGGGCCCTGTCCGCATGGGCCACCAGCCAGCGCATGCGCTCCGAAAGGGCCGCCGGATCCGGCTCCAGCAATCGCACCGCGTCCACCAGCATCATCTCTCCAACACGGTTCCCAAGGCGCTTCTGCACCGCGGGAAGGGGGTACGCGATCTCGGGCCGCGCGAAATCGTCGGTGGCGCCGCCATCGGTAACCACGACCGGCAACCCGCAGGCCATGGCCTCGAGCACCGGCAGTCCGAAGCCCTCCCCCCGATACGGATGCACCAGACAGTCGCAGGCGGTGTACAGTCCCGGCATGGATTCCGGCGGCAGCTCCGCATCGAGATACAGGATCTCCGGCGCCCCGGGACGGACCTGCAGCTCGCGGATGCGCGCCTCCAGGGTCTGCCCGGCATACACGCTCGACCCGCCAAAATCCTTGATCACCAGGCAGACATCGTCGCTGTCCGTGAAAGCATCGAGATAGGCCTTGAGAAGGACGTCCGGACCCTTCCGATGAATGGTTCCGCCCACGAAGAGAAACTTGTAAGCCTTCTTCGTGGCCAGCGGCAGCGGCGGGGCGTCGGGACGAAATCGCTCCGGGTCGATCCCGTTGGGGACGACGTGGACCTTGGCGGCGGGAACACCGGACTCGACATAGCAGCGTCGGACATATTCGGAGGGAACCCAGAACTCATCGACCTGGCCGGCCTGGGCGACCCAGTCGCGTGGCAGCGGCCCATACTCCCAGGGCTGGATGACCGCCAGCTTGCCGGTCCTGGGACGTGACCAGTCCGGAGGCCAGGCATGGCGGACGGTGACAACCGCGTCGTCCTGTCCCCGCTGGAGCAAGGGCACCAGGGAGGCAAAGGCCCCCGAATCGACGTGCCCCTTCAGCTCCCGGGCGTCGCCCTCCATTGTGACCTGCGCGCCCTCGGCCCGCGCCAGGGCACCCACCAGACATCGGTTCACATGGGACAGACTGCCATGATCCAGATACGTGCCGATCCAATGCAGTCGGACCGGCTTCGAAACCCCTCCCGTCCCCACCTCGTTCGGCTGGGACGCGGACGTCGTGACCGGATGCCGCTCCCCAGTCATCCCGGCACCAACCTCCGGTGACGTCGTCGGCGCGGATCCCTCCCCGATCAGGCATCCCGGCGCCTCGCTCCAACCCAGCGCGCACACTCGCCCATGCAAACGTTCCAGCGCCGCCCCAAACCCACCCGTGCCATCGAGTCCGCCAGCCTCGAGACACGCCACCCGCCGGACGACGATCGCCGTCTCTGTCAACCGGCACACCCCAATCGCCTCGGCCCCGTCGCACGCGGCGATGGCCTTTGCCATCATCCCCGACGCCCATGGCACGGAGGGATCGGCAAGCAGCACCCACTCGGCGGTGGTTTGATCGACCGCGTGGCCCGCAAACTGGCCCGCCGGGATTCCCGTCGCGACCTCCGCCACCCGGACGTGCGGGCGCCCGGCGGCGAAGTCGCGGAGCGTCGTCGCCGTGGCGTCGTCCGCGGTCCGGTGGCCCAGGACCAGTTCAATCTCTCCCCCGCCCGGCGCCGCGGCCAGATGGGCGAGCACCTCGCCCAGGCGGCCGGTGTCGCGCGGGGCAAGCAGCGGCATCGAAAGCACCGGCGCCGTGGTGTCCGGATCCAGCGTGGAGGCACCCAGCAGCACCGCGCGACCATGCGCGAAGAAGTCCCGAGTCCGATGGGGCGCCTCCGCCAGGAGCGCCGCCTGCGGCCAGAGAACCGCCTGATCCCCCAACGCCTTGGCATACCCCCTGGTCCGGATGACCGCACGATCCGAAGGACCGCAAAGCGGCTTGATGCCGCCCGCGAAATAGTGGTCGTCCAGCGGTATCCCCCCGAAATGCGCCAGCTCGCTCGCCAGCGGAAAAGCGGCCGCCCTCGCCAGAATCGGTCGCTGCGCCACATCCACATCCGCCAGCACCCGGCGCGAACCCGCGTCCCCGCCTCCCAGCAGCGCCGGCTTCGTCGCCCTCGCCCAGTGCCAGAGTTCCTGGTACCGGAGAACACCCTCCTTGAAGGCCCGCTGGTGCCCCTCGAACTCCGGCGAAAACCGGCTGTCCTCCAACACCGGTCGGACGCCCCCCCCGGATTCCCGCCGGTAGCCCACCGTGGTGCCCACGGAGGCGTTCAGGCACTGCTCGATAAACGCGGGCGATCGCAGAAACGCCTGCAGGTGGATCGGCGGATGCCCGAACGCGCCAAGAAAATGGCGGATGTCGATGCCGTCCAGCACCCGGCTGGCCGCCCGTTCGCACGTGACCAGATAGCAGCCGACCACCGGCTTCGCGATCCCTTCCAGTTCGAGAATCCGGCAGATCTGCTTCTGGGCCGTCGCGTTGTATCCCAGGTCGCACAACCCCAGCCCGCCTTCCCCCTCCATCCAGGGCCTCAGGTACTCCACAATCCGCGACCGCTCCTGCCGGCTGGTGGCCTCGATCCGGTCTGCAATCTCCGGGGTGAACAGATACTCCGCCAGGTCCAGGATCCGCTTGCGCGTGTCCGCATGCTGGTCCAACGGAATCGGCACCCGGCGCCCGGCGGACGGACGGATCCCGAACTGCCCCAGAATCTCCCCGATCGTCAGCGTGGTGCGCCGGCTCAGCCAGTCGATCAGCGTGTCCGCAGACAATCGTCCCATCGACGCCAGTTCCGTGGATCGCCGGTTGGCGAAAAGCGGCGCCACCGACAGCGTCACACCCCGGTTCCGCGCCTCCCGGTCGATCAGGGCTCCCAGGATCTCCCCCTCCCGCATGAGCGCCCCAACCCGGCTCACCCCCGCTTCCCGAAACTCGTCCACCACCCACGTCGCGAACCGCGACAGGACCGGCCCCAACAGAAAGGCTCCGGCACGACCGAAGAACGCCTCCGCCGTCGCACCTCCAAACTGCCTGGCGGCGAGATAGCGCAGATGGGTGCTGCTGAAGACAGGCGCCGCTCCGCCCTGCAGCATGGACTCGCGCTCCACCACCGCGGCAAGCGGACGCGCGGCGGTGCGGTAGTGACAGCCCAAGACCCCGGCCCGGCGCGCCCCCAGGACGTCCGCCTCGAAATTGTCCCCAACATGCATCACCTGCTCCGGCTTCAGCCCGCGCTCCGTCAGGGCCTGCCGAAACAGGTTTCCCGTCCCCTTGCAGCGCCCCGTCGCACCCGAGGTGAGAATCAACCGAAACAGCGACGGATCCACGCCGTTGGCGGCCAGAATGCCTCGCAGCGCCTCGGGCCCAAGGTAGAAGTCGGAGAGAATCCACACCTCCAGCCCGCGACGAAGCGCCAGATGCACCAACCCGAGCATGCCGGGATTCGGTAGACAAAGTTCCTCCTCGCATCGCTGCTCCGTCGCCTGCACCGCTTCCCCGTCCGGAAACAGGCGCGCCATCTCCGCCGCAATCGCCCGGAACTCGATGTCCTCCCGCGGCTGCGATGCCCCCGCCTCCCGCCCGCGGGCCTTGCCCTCGGCCACCCGCCGCAACACCCCATAATCCTCCGCCGACCATCGCGCGGGAATCGTCCCGTCCGCGATCAGCCGCCGCCCCGCTTCCAGAAACACATCCGTCGGCTTCGCCACCATCCGCCATACCAGCGTATCGAAGAAATCCAGGGAGATCGCCCGCAGACCGGACCCCGGCCGCTCCATCAGGGCCAGCGGACGCCGCAGCGACTCGTCCCGCCGCGCCCACTCTTCGAACCGGTCGGCATCGAACGGAAAACGGGCACTCGGGCAGGGGCTGGTCTCGGGGTTGGACATGGCGCGGTCAGGACAGGTTTTCAGGAATGGGCCGATGGGCGGCACGCGGACAGCCACCCGGCCAGATGGCGACACCGCTCCTCCGCGGGCGGAAGGGCCCGGCTGTCGATTCCCGTGCGGGCGATGAAGGCCGCCAGATCCTCCAGGTTCCGGCGCGCCGGCACCTCGGAGTGACAACCGATCAGATACCCGTCGAGAATCTCCTCCAGGAACGCCTGGGCCTCCGCCCGGATCGCCGGCCAGTCCCGGCCGCTCAAGGCCGCATCCAGCATCTCCGGCAGGCGCGTGGGTTCATCGACCTCGTACGTCGCACCCCGACCCCACCACGCGCTCCGCGCCAGCAGCAGGACGGGCTTGTCGTACAACGCCGCCTCGAACTGAAGCGTGGTGTACTGGGCCGCCACCACGTCGGCGGCATCGATCAGGGCATGGACATTCACGTCCCGCATCACCTCCACCCCTTCGATCCGCGCCACCGCGTACGGGTCCGGATCCAGCGGATGGGGCTTGAACACCAGCGCGGTGTCGGAACGCTGCTCCACCGCGCGCCAAAGCCCCATCAGGGCCTCCTGCGTGGTCGGGAACCCGCTGTAGTAATGCCTCTCGTACCGCCCGCCTCGGGGCGCGTGCCCGTTCGCTTCGTATCCCCCGCCCAGAAACACCACCAGCCGTCTGCCTCCCAGATCCAGCCGGCGCCGGATGTCCCCGCCCCCCCCGCCATACGCCGCCTGCACGTACTTCTCCGGCCGCCTCGTCCGGTAATAGTCCCGCGCCTCCCCATACCGGCCCGAAGCCGCCGCGCCCAACCGCCCCTTCCCCGCCAGCCAGTGCGTGCGCAGATCCGACCAGGCCTGGATGCCGCGGCTTTCGATCATCAGCGTTTCAGGAAGCAAACCCCGCTCCGAAATCCACACGGGCACCCCCGCGTCGCCCCACCACCGCTGCAGCAGCGCCGTCTGGCACAGCGTGTTGTCCGCCAGCAGGGCGAACCCGGGTTCGAGAATCTCCAGCATGGCCCGCGCCCAACCGCGGAATCGCACCAGCCCCTCCAGCGCCGACTCCAGCGAATACCCGGCCGCAACCCGGCTCATGTCCGCCCTTAACCACTCCAGCTCCCGCGCCGACGCGCCCAATCCCTCCCCGCATCCCAACCCGGGATACGCCGTGGCAAATTCCCGCATGAGGTACGGATGCGCGTGGACCGGAAACGGCAGGGGTCGGTCCGCCGGATTGGTGCTCAACAACACCAGCCGCACGCCGTGATCGGCCAGCCGAAGCCCAAGCTCCTCCCACATCGCCCGCGTCGGCTCCGTCATCAGCAGATAATTGGTGGCCAGACACACCAGGCCCCGATCCGTCCGCCGCCCGCCCTGCCCCACCCGTCCCGAACCCGCCGTGCCTTTCCTCAGCACCAGCGTCGCCGTGCCGGAAGCCCGGGCGTCCGGCCTTCCCAGCCCCAGTTCCTCACACCGCGGATGCGGCTCGCAGCCCGCCTCCCCAAACAGCGACGCCCAATGCTCCGCAGGGCGGGATGGCGAGGTCGGAACCGCAATCCACAGCTCCGACCCCGCCACCCGCGCCAGTTCGGACACCCACCCGCTCAACGCCCCATCGTCCAGGGACGCCAGACTGCCAAGGTTGGACACCGCATCGAACGCCCCGTCGCCGAAGGGCAACACCGGGGTTCGCCCCGACGGATACAGGGTCCGCCAGGCTCCCACCTCCCCCTCCCCGCGGCGCGCCAGCAACCGCACCGCGCCATCCGGCCCGAAATCGACATGGAGCACCGAACGCGCTCCGAAGAACTCCGCCAGTTGTCCGGCAAAGGTCCATTCCGGCGTCGTCTCCAACACCGGACCGCCGGCACCGGAACCTTCGCCAGCCCCTGCCAGCGGCTCAAACGTGGGCAATGGTCGGGCCGACTCCAGACACCGGCGGATCTCCTCGAACAACCCGGCATCCGACAGCGCCCGCCTCCGGGCCTCGCCCAGTTCCCGCGCGCTTCGGCAAACCCGCAGTCGTCCCGGCAGCAGGTCCAGCAGGCCCTCGACCTTCCAGGTGTTGGAACCAAGCGCGACAAAGGGAACCCCCGCCATGGCGGCCAGGTACACCCCGTGGTGCCGGCCCGTCACCACCAGCCCGGCGGTGCGCAGATTCGCCACCGCCGACCGCCACTCCGCGGCGCTCGAAGGCGACTCCAATGGATAATAGGCGGCCCGGTCGCCCAGTTCGGCCATCAGGCCGCGCAGCAACCCGCCGCAATCCTCGTCGCGAACCGCATGCCAGTCCGTCACCACGGTCCGCCCCCCGAAATCCACCGTGGGTTCCTCGACGAAATCCGCTTCCAGAATCGAATCCAGCACCAGGCGATGCGGCACTCCCAGACTCGCGAGGTACTCCGATGAGCGC
Source organism: Verrucomicrobiia bacterium (assembly GCA_019634625.1). Lineage (NCBI taxonomy): Bacteria > Pseudomonadati > Verrucomicrobiota > Verrucomicrobiia > Verrucomicrobiia bacterium. Next base: position 32,067 of record JAHCBA010000018.1, on the reverse strand, counting down.
GCATCCCGAACGGTCAGATCGTCCAGCCGCTTCAGCGTCGGCCCGAACGTGTCGCAGGCCTGGAAGACGGCGTTGACCAGGTGCGTCCGCAATCCCAGCTCCTGCGCCCCGGCCAGTATCGTCAGCAGATGCCGTCCGTGACCGTGGTGGATCGTCCCTTCCCCGTTGACCACCACCGCGTGCAACGACGGGAGCCGTCCCGCCAGCGGCGAAGCGTGAAAGGCCCGAAGCGACTCCCGAAGACTGCCCTTCCACAGATCCGACCACTCGCCCAGCCAGGACCTCAGCGGCACCTCGATCCCCAGCCTCTCCAGCATCCGCGCGTGCCCCCTGGCAACCCCCTGGCACCCGACATGCCCCATCCGCCCCGTGTCGTTGAACAATCCGATCGAGCACCGGCCCGCCCGCCGGATCCCACGTCCATCCCCACTTTCGTCCGATCCGCCCCCGGGCTCCCATGCCCCCCCAGCCCGCACTTCCAGTCCTTCAATCTCGGATGTGGTCATAATCGCCTGCGGTCCGTCCTGCTCCGAAAATGCACCCCACCCCTGCCCATTCCCGTGGGCGCCAACGTCAGGAGGCGGGGCGTCCAACGCTCCTCCCCCCTGAAATCCTCCATTGGCCCGACTCACGGCGCCCTTCAAGCCCGGCCTACTGCAGAAGTCTCAGCGCGCTCTGCGGAAGCGAGTTGGCCTGGGCGAGCATCGCCGTTCCCGCCTGCACCAGGATGTTGTACCGCGCGTACTGGGTGCTCTCCTCGGCCACATCCACATCCTGAATCCGCGAACTGGCGGCCATCAGGTTCTCCTTGTTCACCTGAAGCTGCTCCGAGGTGAAGTTCAGACGCGACTGATACGCCCCGATGGTGGCGCGGTCCGACGCGAGCTGGTTGATCGCCTCCTTGATGTTGGTCAGCGCCGTCGCCGCCCCACCGGTGGTCGAAATGGTGGTCCCCGAATCCAACGCGGCGGTGTACGCGGTGTCCCCGAGATTCAACCCGTCCATCGTGAACGTGTTCCCCTCGGAGTCGATCGTCACGTCCAGGTTCGCCCCGTTGAACAGCGAGACGCCGTTGAAATCCTTGCTCGCCGTGTTCGAGATGTACTCCTGCAACTGCTTGAACTCGGTCTGGTACAGGTCCCGGTCCGAGCCGCCCTTGGTGACGTCCTGGGCCAGGATCGACAGCTCGCTCATCCGGTCCAGCGCCTTGGCGATCTTCTTCAGATAGCCGTCCTGGGTCTGGGTGAACGACACCGCGTTCCCGACGTTGTTGCGCGCCGCCGAGAGGCGCTGCACCTGCGCATCGAGCCGCGAGGCCACCGCCAGGCCGGCTGCGTCATCCGCGGGATTGACGATCTTGGATCCCGAACTCAGTCGGGCCAATGACTTCGCCAGCATGCTGCTGCTGGTGGCCAGCATGGACGCCGATGCCTGGGCCTGGATGTTCGTGTTGATGACCATAAGAGGAAGGGATTAGGAGTGCGCGGCGCCAGGCGCCGTTACAGGGGTGACGTTGTGGGGGGTGAGGGTTTGCGGAGCGGGCTGGGCGCCCTTCCATCGTGGCAACACCGGGCGCACCGTGTGCACCGCCTCGCGGTTGCTGCGCTGGATCTCGTCATAGACTTCCTGCCGGTGCACCGGCACGTCCTGCGGCGCCTCGATGCCCAACCGGACCTGGTCGCCGTCGATCCGCACGATCCGCACCGTGATCGATCCGCCAATCACGACGCTTTCGTTGATCTTTCGGGTTAAAACGAGCATGGCCGTGTCGAAGAAGGTTCAGGCGACAACACCAAGGGGGTGTTGCAGGGGAAACGAAGCGGCGTTCAACGGGATGACCTGCTTCCCGACCCGCGTCCGACGGTTGAACACCACCGGACCCTTGAGATTCACCGTGGACGAACCGTTGTGCCGGAGGGTGACGATATTGAGAACCCAGGCGTCCGCCGGGTTCTCGATCCCCAGGAACCGGACGTCCTCTTCGCTCAGGTCGGGCCGGTAGTCGGTGAGCACCACCGCCGGCGGCACCACCAGGAAGGCGTGCTTCGGGTCCTCCGCCATCTGCAGCCAGAGAAACGGCGCCTCCTCCGGCATCCCGACGACTTCGTACTTCTTGATGCGCTCGAATCCGAGCAACCCAAGGGGCAATTCCACCCGTTGGTCGTCGCCGATCCCGGTGTTCGTTCGCTCGCTGGGGGCCATGGTCGTCATGCTCGTCGTTGTCGCCGGCCAAATAGCAGTCGCTGTGCCAGACCGTTCGCAACCCCCCGCCAGCAGGCTCCAACCCAATGGGAATCAACGGATAACCCGACCCGCAGCCCCCCGGACCGCCAGCCCACCCCCAAGCCCGTTCGTCTAGGCAGAATCCTCCACTGCCCGGTTCAACCCGGCGAGATTTGCCCGGACCCGACACCCCGGCACGCCCACCCGGCAACATTCAACCCCCCTCGCCCTCCCCACCGGGCGCTCGTTGCCGGGCCCGGTCCGGATTCCAGCAGAAACAGCCGGAATTCCCCCGCCCCACCATTAAGGAAAGGCCCTCTTCCGCCGATGCCCCACCTGTGGGGGCGCATGGGCCCGCCGGGTCCCGGTCGAGATCCGTCACCCAGCATCCCCGGATGCCCCATGCCAACCCGCGCGGAAAACGTCTCCGACTACGACTTCATCATCGACCTCGTCTATGAACGCTCCCGCATCCGCCTGCACGATGGCAAACACGCCCTCATCCGGGCCCGCCTCGGCAAACGGATGCGCTGGCATGGATGCGACACCTTCGCCGAATACTGCGATCTCCTCCGATGCCGCGCCGACGAGAACGAGATCCAGCAGGTCGTCGATGCGCTGGCGACCAACTTCACCGGATTCCAACGTGAACCGGACCACTTCGATTTCCTGATTCGCAACGCCCTGCCCCATGTGCTCCGACCGAACCAGCGGCGCTTCCGCGTCTGGAGCGCCGCCTGCGCCACCGGGGAGGAACCCTACTCGATCGCCGGCCACCTCGCCGACCACTATCCCCCTCAGGAAGGCTGGGACTGGGAGATCCTGGCCTCGGACATCTCCACCAAGGCGTTGGCCGCCGGATCGGCCGGCATCTATCCCCTGGATCGCGTGCAATCCCTGCCGCCCAACTGGCTGCGCCAGTACTTCCAACGCGGACAAGGCCGTTACGAAGGACACGTCCGGGTCAAATCGTGGCTCCGCGACCGGATCCGCTTCGAGCAGATCAACCTCCTCGGCGAATACCGGTTCGACCAGCCGTTCGAGGCCATCTTCTGCCGCAACGTGATGATCTACTTCGACCGCACCACCCAGGAGGAACTCGTCCGACGCCTGGCCCGGTTCCTCGCCCCGAATGGCTGCCTCCTCACCGGCCATTCGGAAAGCCTCACCGGACTGGCCACCGGGTTGAGCTGCCTCCAACCCAGCGTGTACCGCAAGGCATAGTCCCGACCATGCCCGCGCCCAAACTCGTCGGATTCGAACACCGGGTCATCGTCGGCATCGCCGACCTGGCGGTCTCCAACAACCCCTCGGTCACGCTGACCACCTACTCCCTTGGCTCCTGCCTCGCCGTCGCCATCTTCGATCCCGTCGTCGGCGTCGGCGGCCTCCTCCATATCATGCTCCCGGACTCCTCCATCGATCCGGTCAAGGCCGCCGCCCAGCCAGGCATGTTCGTCGATACCGGGGTCGCCGCCCTCTTCCGCGCCGCCTACCAGCTCGGCGCCGAAAAAATGCGCCTGCGCATCGCCATCGCCGGCGGCTCCCAAATCATGGATACCGGCGGCTTCTTCAATATCGGCCGCCGGAACTACGAGGCCCTCACCCAGCTGTTCCAACGGCATGGACTCCGGATCGCCGCCGAACAGGTGGGCGGCCTCGTCAATCGAACCGTGTACCTCTCCCTGGCCACCGGAGAGGTGCGTCTGAAGGTGTCCGGGCAGGTGGCGGAAACCGTGCTGCTATGCGGGAACTAGACGACTATCTGAACCGGGTGAAGAACCTGCCCCCGGCGCCCCGCGTGCTCCCCGAGCTGCTGGCGCTCCTCCGCGAGGAGAATGTGGACACTTCCCGCGTCGTGGCCGTGATCAACTACGACCCGGGCCTCACCGCCAACGTGCTCCAGCTCTGCAATAGCGCCTTCTTCGCCGCCTCCACCCCGGCCGACGACCTCCACGAAGCCGTCACCCGGCTCGGCTTCCGCCAGGTGTACCAGTTGGTCACCGCCCTGGTCGGCAGCCGTACCCTGGGCCCCGCCCAGAAAGGCTATGGCATCGACAAGGGCGAACTCTGGAAACACTCCGTCGCCTCCGCCATCGCCGCCCAGGCCGTCGCCCGTCACCTCGGCACCCCGGAATCCACCGTCTATACCGCCACCCTCCTCCACGACATCGGCAAGATCGTCCTCAGCGAAGCCCTCGAACACCAGTACCACCAACTCGTGGCGGAAACCCAGGACCGCCAGCAGTCCCTCCTCGAATCCGAAAAAGCCCTCCTCGGCTTCCACCACGCCGAGGTGGGCGGCCGACTCCTCACCCGATGGCGCCTCCCCGCCAACCTCGTCGATGCCGTCACCCACCATCATGCCCCCCTCGACGCCGGCCCCCATGCCCGCCTCGCCGCCCATGTCTATCTCGGCAATATGATCGCCCACTCCATGGGCATGGGCTATGGCTGCCTCCCCTTCGCCATGCGCGGACGTGACGAGGTCCTGGACCTCCTCGGAATCTCCGCGGAGGAACTGCCGCGCTTCATGATCGAAACCTTCGAACAACTCGCCACCATCGAAACCCTGTTCCGCGTCGGCTCCTGATTCACCCCCGCCCCAACCCTCCTCCCGCCCCCCCAGGCCCCCCCTCATGTCACGCATCCGGACGCTGATCGTCGATGACTCCGCCCTGGTGCGAACCATGCTGGCTGACAACCTGGGCCGTGACCCCGACATCGAGGTCGTCGGCACCGCCGTCGATCCCTACGCCGCCCGCGACAAGATCCTCGCCCTCGATCCCGACGTCATCACCCTCGACATCGAGATGCCCCGGATGGACGGGCTGACCTTCCTCAAGCGGATCATGCAGCACCGGCCGATGCCGGTCGTGATCATGAGTTCCCTCACCCAGTCGGGTTCCTCCCAGGCGCTCGAAGCCCTTCAGGCCGGCGCCGTCGATGTCGTCGCCAAACCGGGCAACGCCTACACCGTCGCCGATACCGCCGAACTGGTCGCCAAGATCAAGGCCGCCGCCCTGTCCCGCCATCGGCGCCGCTCCCAACCGCCCCAACCCGCCGCCCCCACCCCCGCGCCAGTCTCCCCTCTCCCGGCCAATCCTGTCGCTGTCCCGGTCCCCGCCCCCATCCCGTCACCCCGCCACCCCGCCGTCGGCATCCCCCCAGTCCCGGAGTCCGGGCGCCCGCCCCGCACCTACCCGCCCCGCACCCTGATCCTCATGGGCGCCTCCACCGGTGGAACCGAGGCCCTCAAGTCGATCCTGACCCGCCTGCCCTCCGACCTCCCCGGCATCTGTGTCGTCCAGCACATCCCGGCCTACTTCTCCGCCGCCTTCGCCGAACGCCTCAACCAACTCTGCACCCTCGAGGTCCGCGAGGCTCAGGACGGCGACCGCATCCAGCCCGGACGCGTCCTCGTCGCTCCGGGCGGGCGCCATCTCCTCGTTCGCTGGGTCGGTTCGCATTACGTCGCGTTCCTCAGCGACGGACCGACCGTGCACCATCAGCGACCCGCCGTGGACGTGCTCTTCGATTCGGCCCTCAAGGCCGGCGCCGCCCCCGACGCGCTGGCGGTCCTGCTCACCGGCATGGGCGCCGACGGCGCCGCCGGCATGCTCCGCCTGAAACAGGCGGGCACCCGCACCCTCGCCCAGGACGAGGCCACCTGCGTCGTGTTCGGCATGCCCCGCGAAGCGATCCGCATGGGCGCCGCCGACGAGATCCTCCCCCTCGACCACTTCGCCGCCCGCATCGACCGCCACGCCTCCACCAAGTCGCTGAACTGACCGTCATCCCAGATCCTCCACCCCTTCCCGCTCCCCCTGCCCCTCAAATGGACGCAACTCACGTGCACATGCACGCCGTTTCAGTTCATTTGCCCGACTCTCCCCTCCCGCACCGCTTCCCTTCACCTGAAATGGACGCAACTCAAGTGCACATGCACGCCGTTTCAGCTCATTTGCCCAACCCTCCCGTCCCGCACCGCATCCCTCCGCCCGAAATGGACGCAACTCACGTACACATGCACGCCATTTCAGTTCATTTTCCCAACCCTCCCCTCCCGCACCGCTTCCCTTCACCTGAAATGGACGCAACTCACGTGCACATGCACGCCATTTCAGCTCATTTGCCCAACCCTCCCCTCTCACACCGCATCCCTTCACCTGAAATGGACGCAACTCACGTGCACATGCACGCCGTTTCAGCTCATTTGCCCAACCCTCCCGTCCCGCACCGCATCCCTCCGCCCGAAATGGACGCAACTCACGTACACATGCACGCTATTTCAGTTCATTTTCCCAACCCTCCCCTCCCGCACCGCTTCCCTTCACCTGAAATGGACGCAACTCAAGTGCACATGCACGCCGTTTCAGCTCATTTGCCCAACCCTCTCCTCTCACACCGCATCCCTTCACCTGAAATGGACGTAACTTGCGTGCACATGCACGCCGTTTCAGCTCATTTGCCCAACCCTCCCCTCCCGCACCGCTTCCCTTCACCTGAAATGGACGCAACTCACGTGCACATGCACGCCGTTTCAGCTCATTTGCCCAACCCTCCCGTCCCGCACCGCTTCCCTTCACCTGAAATGGACGCAACTCACGTGCACATGCACGCCATTTCAGCTCATTTGCCCAACCCTCCCCTCCCGCACCGCATCCCTTCACCTGAAATGGACGCAACTCGCGTGCATAGGCATGCCGTTTCGAGCTCCGCCTTGGGTCCGGCCCGATCGCTTCGATCCTGCCCGAACCTCCCATTCCGCGTGGGAACTGGCGATCACGATCACGATCACGAGTACGAGGCCTGCTGCAAGAAACCGAGATGCGCTCGACGCAGTAGGGCGCATCTCCGAGGTGTCGGAAGGGGCAACGGAATCGGGGTCGGGGTCGCTATCGGAATCGGTATCGACAGGAGCCAAGTGGCTTCGCGCATCCCCGGAGTCCGTTCACTGTTCGATTCCGCCCCCGACCCCGACGGTCCCCTCGTCGTATTCCTCGACCGATCGCATCTCCGACAACATGGCGATGCGCTCGACGCAGGACAGCCCACGACGTTGCACTCGACCCCGGCGCCCCGGTCCGGCACCCTTCGCCCACCTCACCTATGGGCACCGAGAGCTTCCGAATCCTTCCGCTCGATGTTCTCATCTTCGTGGTCTTCATCGTGGCGGTGGTCTCCATCGGCCTCTGGAAGAGCCGCGGCGAAGCGGGCAGCGAGGACTACTTCCTGGCCGGCCGCGGACTGAAGTGGTGGCTGATCGGGTTCTCCCTCATCGCCGCGAACATCTCCACCGAGCAGTTCGTGGGCATGAGCGGCAACGCCGCCAGCCACGTGGGCCTGGCCATTGCCAGCTACGAATGGATGGCCGCCGTGACCCTGGTGATCGTGGGCTTCGGATTCCTCCCGTACTTCCTGCGCGCCGGGATCTACACCATGCCCGAGTTCCTCGAATACCGGTACAACGCCGCCGCCCGGACCATCATGGCCCTGGCCACCATCTTCATCTACATGCTCCTCCTCGGCGCGGTCACCTACTCCGGCGCCCTCACCATCAGTTCCCTCGCCGGCAAGGCCGGCTTTCCAGTCAGCCTCTCCACCGGCGCCCTCGTCATCGGCGCCGTGGCCATGCTCTACGTCACCGCCGGCGGTCTCAAAGCCTGCGCCTGGGCCGACCTTCTCCAGGGCAGCGCCCTCATTCTTGGCGGCGGCATCGTCATGTATTTCGCCTTCCAGAAACTCGGCATGGCCACCGAGGCCGCCGCCGTCGTCAGCGCCCAGACCGGCGCCGTCGAAATCCGTTCCCTCGCCCCCGAGGCCGGCGCCATCGAGCGCTTCTGGGACCTCAACGGCTCGCGCATGAACATGTTCCTGCCCGCCGACGACGCCGTCCTGCCCTGGACCGCCCTGCTGATGGGCCTGTGGATTCCGAATTTCTACTACTGGGGCCTCAACCAGTACATCACCCAGCGCACCCTGGGTTCAGCATCCCTCGCCGAAGGCCAGAAAGGCATCGTCTTCGCCGCCTTCATGAAGCTCCTGATCCCCTTCGTCATCGTCGTCCCCGGGATCATCGCCTTCAACCTCTACTCGACCGACATGCGCCTTGAGGCGGCCTCCGACAACGCCAACGTCCTCTCCCGCTACCACAAGGCCAATCCCCAGTCCCGCTTCGTCGAAGTCGCCATTGCCCCCGACGCCGAGGCCGTGGCCGCCTGGCCCTCCGGACGTTATCTCCTGGCGGTGTACCCCGATGCCACGACGGCCGCCGCCGTGCGGACGCGCAATGCCTACGTCCTGCCGATCACCCAGGCCCGCTTCGACCAGGCTGTCCCCGGCCGCTATCCCCAGTTCACCACCGACGACAAGTCCTGGCACGCCGTGCATCCCGACTGGGCCGTCGAGGTGGAGGCCTTCAACCGCGCCGCGGCGGAAGCCGCCCAGGCGGCGGGCCAGAAGACCACCACCGAAAAGCTGATCGCCTTCAAGTACGACACCGCCCTCGCCCAGCTCCTCGGCCATGTCCTGCCCCAGGGAATCGGCCTGGTCGGCTTTGTCTTCGCCGCCCTCCTCGGTGCCGTGGTCAGTTCCCTCGCCGCCATGCTCAATGCGGCATCCACCATCCTGACCATGGACCTCTACAAGAAACACCTCGCCCCCCAGGCGCCCACCGGCCGCATCATCCTCGTCGGCCGCCTCTCGGTGGTGGTGTTCGCCATGATCGCCGTCTTCCTCGCCCCCGCCCTCGGCAATCCCCGCATCAGCAACAGCATCTTCACCATCATCCAGGAGGGTCAGGGCTTCATTTCCTCGGGCATCCTCGCCGCGTTTGCCTTCGGCATCCTGGTCCGCCGCGCCCCCGCCATGTGCGGTGTCGCCGCCCTGCTCACCAACATCGCCGCCTACGGCCTCCTCAAACTCACCGTGCCCGGCCTCCAGTTCATCAACCGCATGGCCGTCTGCTTCGCCCTCTGCATCCTGGTGATGGCGGTGATCACCGCCCTCAAACCCCTGGCCCAGCCCCGCGAATTCAAGCGTGTCACCCAACTCGACCTCAAAACCTCCAAACCCGCCGCCGTCGCCGGCATCGGCGTCATCGCCATTACCCTCGTCCTCTATGCCATCTTCAGCCCCTGGGGCGTCGCCCGCTGATCGTTCGGGACATTGACAATCCACGCCGGACCCGCAGTTTCGCGCCGCCATGAGCCTCCTCAAACCGTCCCTCTGGGCCGGCCTCCTCGCCGCCGCCCCCATCGCCCTCGCCGTTGTGAACCCGCCCATCACCGAAATCCCCGTCCGCACCATCGAAGGCAAGCCGACCACCCTCAAGGAACAGCCCGGCCGGCTCTACCTGGTGGTCAACGTCGCTTCCAAATGCGGCCTCACCCCCCAGTACACCGCCCTCGAAAAACTCCACCGCACCTACCAGCCCCGCGGCCTCGCCGTGGTCGGATTCCCCTGCAACGACTTCGGCGCCCAGGAACCCGGCACCCCCCAGGAAATCGTCGAGTTCTGCAAAACCCGCTACGACGTCTCCTTCCCCCTGATGGAGAAGGTCCACGTCAAGGGTCCCGAACAGCATCCCCTCTACGCCGCCCTCACCGGCAAGGACGCGACGTTCCCCGGCGACATCGCCTGGAACTTCGGGAAGTTCCTGGTGACCGCCGACGGCAGGGTCCTCCGCCGCTTCGAACCCCGGACCGCCCCCGACGACCCCGAAGTGGTCAAGGCCATCGAAGCCTTCCTCGACGCGAAATAGCCCGGCACCGGCACCGGGAATCCGCAAACCGGGCTCCCGGTTCCACACGGCCCGCAATGCCTGGCGGCCCGGGCCATCCCGGGAATCGCGCAACGCCTCCTTCCGCCCCGATCGGCCCCCTCCCCTCCCGCTCGGGCACGGCTTGTAATTTCGATCCCGCCGACCAGACTCGCGCCCATGAAGAACGACGTCGTGCCCGTTCAGATTCGCGGCCTGGTCCCCGCGAATGGAGGCATCGCGATCTTCATCGGCAACGAGGAAAAGGTCTTTGTCATCCAGGTCGAAACCGGAATGGGCCGCGTCATCTCCAATTTCCTGCGCAAAGCCCAAAACGAACGCCCCCTCACCCACGACCTCATCGGCAGCATCTTCAAGGGCTTCGGCATCACGCTCGAACGCACCGTCATCTCCGAACTCCGCAATTCCACCTACTTCGCCCGGCTCATCCTCAAGGAGGAAAACGAGCTGGGCACCAAACTGGTGGAGATCGATTCGCGCCCGAGCGACTGCATCGCGCTCGCCGTCGCCCACGGCCGGCCCATCTACGTGGCTGAACCCCTCTTCGAACAGGTCGAGGACATGTCGGAGGTCCTCGACCAGCTCAACCAGTCCGGTTCCCCTGACAAGACGGAAGGCGAGGGAGACTGATGGGCCGCACCCCCGCCGGCTCCCCCCCTCTCTTCATCGCCTGGGGCGATGATGACCACGCCGTCACCCGCCGCACCAAACAGGTGTTCGAAGACTGGCGCCGGGAAGCCCCCGACGCCGATTGCGAAGTCATCGACGGCACGGCCGCCAATGCCGAGGAGGCGCTCCGTGTCCTCGGCCGCCTCCGCGAAGCCCTTCGCACCCTCCCCTTCTTCGGCGGCTCCAAGTCCATCTGGCTGAGGAGCTGCAACTTCACCGGCGAAGGACGCGTCTCCGAGGCCCAGTCGGTCCAGGCCTCCCTCGCCGATCTCGGCCGCGAACTCGCCGCCTTCGACTGGCGCAACGTCCGCCTCGCCGTCAGCACCGGCAAAATCGATCGCCGCCGCGCCTTCTACAAGACCCTCGACACCCTCGCCGATTCCGGCGGCGCCCGCATCGAACACTTCCCCGCCCTCAGCCCCGACGATCGGGACTGGCGCGAAAAAGCCGAGTCCATCGCCGCCGCCGAGTTCCGCGCCCTCGCCAAACGCCCCTCCGGCGAAGCCCTCTCCAGCTTCGTCGAGCAGGTCGGTCCCAACAGCCGCCTCCTCGCCTCCGAAGCCGCCAAACTCGCCACCTATGTCGGGGACCGCCAGGACATCGCCCTCGCCGACGTGGAAGCCGTCGTGACCCGGGGACGTCACGCGCGCGCCTTCGCCCTCGCCGATGCCCTCGGCGACCGCGATCTCCCCCGCGCCCTCCGCTGCCTCCAGGACGAACTCTGGGCCATGCAGTCGGATCGCCAGCGCTCCGAGATCGGCCTCCTCTACGGCCTCATCACCAAGATCCGTACCCTCATCCTGGTTCGCGAAATGTTCGCCGAAGGACTGCTCCGCAAATCCTCCGATTACCGCTCGTTCTGTGCCCAGTTGAAGACCCTCTCCGTCGAGGGCCTGCCCGCCGACCGCCGCTACAACCCCCTCGAAATCAATTCCTACGTCCTCTTCCGCGCCGCCCAGCAATGCGCCCGCTTCACCCCCGGGGAACTCGTCCTCGCCATGGAGGAACTCCTGCAATGCAACCGGCGCCTGGTCGGCAGTGACCTGGATGGCGCCCTGGTTCTCCAAATGGCCATCACCCGCATCGCCAGCCCCGCCACGCCGCCATCCCCCAACCCTGTGACCGCCAAGGCCCGTTGATGTCGTCACCGGAAGAGGTACCCTGATTTCGTGGTGAGGCCCGCCATGGATGCCAACGCCGTCACGACCCATTTCTCCGCCCTCGCCGCCGGCGATCTCGCCGTCGTCCGCGTGGACGGCCCCGGCGTCTGCCGGGAATGCGGGCGGTTCGAAAACCTCCTGCTCGACATCGAGAAACGCGGGTTCGCCTCGATCCTTCTCGACCTCTCCTCGTGCGGGCGCGTGGACAGCACCTTCGCCGGCGTCCTGCTCCGCCTCGCCGAGCGGATCAACCGCCGCCCCCCCGGCGCCAAGCCGCTCCAGGTCGCCGTCACCGGTGCCAATCGGTCCATCATCGAACTCCTCGACACCCTCTGCCTCGACGACCTCTTCGACCGTGTCGATCTCCCGCCCGCTCCCGACCTCGCGCCGCTCGACATCGCCGACCGCGACCGTTCCAAGGAGGAGATCATGGCCCTGAGTCTCGACGGTCACGAACGGCTCGCCGCCCTCAACGACGAAAATGCCCGCCGGTTCGCCCAGCTCCTTCCGCTCCTGAGACAGGAACTCGCCAGGGCCGGCCAACGCCGCGCCGGCCAGCCCGACCCCGCCGACTCGTAGCCCATCCGGGCCGCGACGCTTCCGTTCCCCTACCGCAGATCCCGCCCCTGGGTCAGCCCGCCCACGGTCCAGTCGAGGTTGTATTCCCCGTAGGGCTCCGTCTTGTTCAGCCGCCGGTACTTCGCGAATTCGGAATGCCCGTCCACGAACAGCAACGGAAACCCGTCCTTCCCGTGGGCGATGTTCCGGTCCCCCAGGTGTCCGTGCTCCGGTTCGGCAAAACACGGCGCGATCCCCTTCTGGGCCGGGTATTTCACCTCCGTGGTCGTCCGGGGCGTGAGTTGCGGCGCGTACGTGTCGTCGTTGTAGAACTGGTGATAGTAGTAGTACGAATTCGCGAACGGCAGCTCGTTGGTCCGCAGGTTGTTCCCCCCGCCGTGCTGGCGCGCCCAGGCAATGTTCCACGGCAGCCCCTTGTCCGCCGGACACAGATAGAACGCCCGCCCGTTCGTGCTGATGTACGGATCGAGCAACCGCAGCAGATCCACAAACGGCATCTGGGGCCAGCGCCGCCCCGAGTACGGAAACCGGTCCGAATTGTCCCCCGTGTACATCGCCATCGAGATCCCCACCTGCCGCAGGTTCGACAGGCACCGCGCCGTCAGCGCCTGCGTCTTCGCCCGGCTCAATGCCGGAAGCAGCATGCTCGCCAGGATCGCAATGATCGCAATGACCACCAGCAATTCGATCAACGTGAACCCCTGCCATCCCCAACGGCCCCGCTCCTGCCCCACCCCCGACCGATGCGTTTCCTCGTGTCTCACCGCGCCCTCCTTCCTGTTCATCGCCACACCCGCCCGAACACCCGCTCCAGCAGCGCGCTGGTCCGCGCCGCCGGATCGTCCCGGATCCGGCGCTCCTCCTCCGCAATCTTCAAAAACAACCCGTCCAGGCTCTTCCGGGTCACGTAGGCGTCGAGATCAAGATTCTCCGGCCCCAGCAGCGACCGCCCCAACCCTCCCAGCAACCCTCCGCCACCGCCCGCCCCCAACCCCGCCCGGTCCAGTGCCCGCTTGTAGGCCGAGGTGACCCCCGCCTTCTCCGTCGCCTCCCGCACCCGCGGCAGAAAACGCGCCTCCAGGTCGCCGAAGCTCGTCCTCCGGAAGTAATCCGTCGCCGCCGTGTTGGTCGAAATCACGATGTCGCGCGCGTCCGCCAGGGTCATCTTCGAGATCGCATCCCCCAGGATCGCTGCCGCCTCCGGCACCGCCGCCTCCGCCGCCCGGTTCAAGGCCACCGTGAATTCATCGGCCAGATGCCCCTGTCCCAGTGTTCGCAACACGCCCTCCACCCGCTGCAACCCTTCCGGCATCGGGATCTTCACCTGCGCATCGGCCAGAAATCCGTCCTCCCGCCCCAACCGGTCCACCGCCTGTCGCACGCCCCGCTGCAACGCCTCCTTCAATCCCGACACCAGTTCCGATTCCGTCGGCGCCTCCGCCGTCGCCGCCCGTTTCCGCAACCCCAACCGCTCCCACAAACTCGCCTCCGCCGCCAGCGGCACGCACAGCACCACCAGCAACCCTGCCACCCAGCTCCTGATCCGACGTTCACGCATCATGGTTTTTCTCCGCTCTCTTTCTGCTCTCAATATGCATCCCACCATTGCCCTCACTCCCTCCTGCCCTGCTCTGAATCCCTGCCCATTGCGGCAGGGAGCACGGAGAGCCCTTTCCGCGCGTTCATGGACACCTCCCCGGGGCCGCGAAGGGCTCAGCGCCCGAGGATGACCCCGGCCGATCTCCCCTCCAGTTGCGCCCGCGCTTCCTCCGCGCGCGCCGCGAAGAACCGCTTGAGCTGGTGAACCGCCCGCCGCCGCTCGTCATGCACGTGCCGGTCCCTCGGCCCCGAATAATCCGGCTCGCCCACCGCACGCTCGAACTGCCCCAGCCGCCGGCCGGACTGCTCGGCCACCGCCGGACGAATCAGCGCCGCCAGCTCGTCCAGCCGCGCATCCAGCCGTTCCGGCACGAACTGCGTCCCGAGCATCCGCTCCAGTTCCGCCCGGTACCGCCGCAGAAAAATCTCCGACGCGAACAACCGCTCGAGAAACCGTTTCCGCCCCACCCACGGGTGAAAGAGACTCGCCCGTTCCCGCTGCTCCGCCGTGCCCACAAACGGGAACTCGCCCCACGAATGATCCAGATCCCATGGACTGAACCCGAACCGGTCGGTCCGCGGATCGTGCCAGAACAACATGTTCTGTCCGTTGTCCAGCACGCTGTCGTAGCTGGCGGTCAGGCAGAGCGCGGCGAAGAACCGGGCCAGGGCATCCAGGTCGAAAAACCCCTCCAACCCCTCCTCAAACGCCGCGCCTTCCGCACGGGTCGCCCAGCGGCACAATTCCATCAAACGCCGCTGCTGCCCCTCGTCCGGTTTCGTCTTGGGATCATAGACCGCCGCATACGCCGCCCAGTCGTCCCCCAAGTCATCGAACAGTTCCGGCGTGACCGGCTTGTACAGGGCCACGCCATCCACCCCGAACGCCGAACGCAACCAGGCCGCATCGGGATTCTCGACCATCAGGTACAATCCCAGCAGTTCCCGCTCCCACCGCCCTTCAATCCCCAGATACAGGCGGAGAAAGGTGGTCCGTGGCGCCGGCACCCCCGCGTCCCGGAAAAACTCGTACCCCAGCGTGTCGCTCAAGAACGACCGGTCCGCCTCGAGATTGTGCAGGTTCAGCGTGGAACGTCCCGCCAGCCTCTGACCCCGGACATGCCGGTTCAGGTCGAGCTTGAACGGACGTCGATAACTCCGCAGCCCGGCCAGGAACGTCCCGTTCCCCTTGAATCGCGCCCCGACATTCGTGAACACCACCCCCCCGAACTCGAAGTCGCCCCGCGACCACGGCAGATCGAACCCGAACACGCCGGCCACCCCGGGCCGGGCCGCATGCGGATTGCGCAATCGTGGCGTGCCGTCCGGCCCCAGCCAGTCCGGCATCGACGGAATCCGCACCGGACCCAGCCCCTCCCACTGTTCCGCCGTGAACCGCAGGTGCCCCTCCCAGATCCGCATCGGGTCGTACAATGCCTCCCCCGACGCCAGTCCCCGCGCCTCCCACACCGGCCCCTCGTACGCCGGCCCGCCGCCCGTCCCCGGCTCCTGCAGGCTGCGCAACTGCCCCTCCAGGGACCGCTCCATCACCCAGGTCCGCACCCCGGGCCGCTGCCACAGCAGATACCCCGTCACCCCCAACCCCACCACCAGCCCCACCCCGCTTCCCGCCAGCACCAATCCGAAGATCAGCAGCCGACGCGCCCAGGACCGTCGCGGACGCCGGGGCGGTGGATTCAGGGGTGCGCTGAGGACAGGCGGTTCGATGTCCGATCCTCTACGCCTCTCCCCCCGCCCCAAGCAAGCCTGCTTTCACCGGCCTCAGCCGTATCAGTCCTCCGAGAACAGGTACTCGAGATCGGTGCTCGACAGATTCTTGGCGAAGCCTTCCTCGCCCAGCACGTCGCTGATGGTCTGCGCCTTCTTCTGCTGCAGATCCCAGATCTTCTCCTCGACCGTCCCCGGGCTGATCAGCCGGTACGCGTTGACCGTCCGCGTCTGGCCGATCCGGTGCGACCGGTCGATGGCCTGGGCTTCGACCGCCGGGTTCCACCACGGATCGTACAGGATCACGTAGCTGGCGGTGGTGAGGTTCAAACCCGTGCCCGCCGCCCGCAGCGACAGCAGGAACACGCAGGCCCGCTTCTCCTCCTGGAAGGCGGTCACCACCTCCTGGCGGTCCTTGGTGTTGCCCGTGAGGATGTGCGTGGCGATCTCGCGCGTGCCGCACTCCTTCTCGATCAGCTTCAGCATCTCGACGAACTGCGAGAACACGAGGACCTTCTCCCCCTTCTCCAGCAAGGGCTCGAGCAGCTCGAACAGGGTCTCCGTCTTGCCCGAAGCGGTGTTGCTCCCGACCAGTTGCGGATGGCAGCAGATCTGCCGCAGCCGGGTCAGCGCCGCCAGCACATGCATGCGGCTCTGGGCCAGCCCCTTGGTCTGCAACGCCTGCATCACCTGGTCCCGGCTCCGCCGCAGCTCCGCCAGGTACATCTTCCGCTGCTCCTCGCCCAGTTCGCAGTCGCGCCGTTCCTCGATCCGGTCGGGGAGGTCCTTGGCCACCTGCTGCTTGAGACGGCGCAGCATCAGCGGACGCAGCTTCGCCGACAGACGCCGCCGGTTGATCCGCTGGCCCGCCGGGTCTTCCCGCGGCGCTTCGTAGGTCTCGTTGAAGTCCACCTGGGTGCCGAGGTAGTTCGGCTGGATGAAGTCCACGATGCTCCACAGGTCGAGCAGCCGGTTCTCCAGCGGCGTGCCGGTCAGGGCCAGCCGCGTCTGCGCCTTCAACTGCTTCACGCACTGCGTCACCTGGGCGCCCGGGTTCTTGATGAACTGCGCCTCGTCCAGCACCAGCGCCTGGAAATCGAACTTCTGCAGCTCCTCCAGGTCCCGCCGCAACAACGCGTAGTTGGTCACCACGATGTCGAAGTTCGGAATCTGCTTCCGCAACTGATGGCGCATGTACCCGCTCTCCATCACCAGCACCCGCATCGCCGGCGTGAACTTCTCGGCTTCCCGCCGCCAGTTGTGCAGCACCGACGCCGGACAAATCACCAGCACCGGCTTCGAACGTTTCCCGTGCTTCAGCTTGAGCCACAGCAGCCACGCCAGGGTCTGGAGCGTCTTCCCCAACCCCATGTCGTCGGCAAGAATCCCGCCCAGCCGGACGTTGTGCAGATGACAGAGAAAATCGAAGCCCTCCTTCTGGTACGGGCGCATCTCGGCATCCAGCCCTTCCGGAAGCTCCACCTCGGGCACCCCCTTGAACTGGCTCAACCGCTGTCGCAGCGCCCGTGCCTCCGGCGAATCCCCGAACTTCTGCAGCGCCCCGTCCTCCAGCGACTTCGCCTGCACCATGTCCACCTTCTGCGCAATCGGCACCAACCCGTCCACGCCCAGCTCCGCCATGGTCTCGTGCGCCTGCGTCACCGCCTCCGTGTCCAGTTCCACCCATCCCGCGTCCGGCAGCTTCACGTACCGGCTCGTTGCCGAGGCCAGCCGCTGCAGATCCGCCGGGGACAGCCGCATCCCCTCCTGCTCCCACTCCGCCGACACCGACAGCCAGTCGATCCCGCTCCCCCGCACCAGCAGCTTCGGCTTCAGCTTGCGCGGTTGCAGGAACAACCGCTGGAAGGCCGGGTTCCCCAGAAACTCCGCCCCCGCCGGCTTGCTCGACCACACCAGCGACAGCGTCCCCAGAAAGTTCTCGTTCGCATCCCCCACCCACACCCCGGGCTCCGGCGTGAACCAGTCGAGCCGGCGCAGCCACGCGATCGCGTCGTCCAACCGCGCGTCGTCCATCAGGTCCGGCTTCTCCCCCTTGCGCGTCCCCGGCCCCGCATAGACCCACTCGTGCCCGTTCCATTGCCAGGGCGACTGGTCCCGCTCGCTGATCGCCATCAGCCGCAACCGCACCACCTCCTCGCTCAGCTCGAACACGAACTGCGGCTGCGCCGCGTGCGTCGTGCACAGGCTGTCCCAACGGTTGTCCTCCTTGGAATGCGCCCGCCGAAGCTGGGTCAGCAGCCGGTGGCTCAGCTTGCGAATCGGCAGCACGGGCTTCTCGAGCAGCCCGCTCAACAACCGGTTCGCCGGCGGATTCTCCACCAGGTGGAACTCCCCGCCCACCAGCACCAGCGGCAGCTCCCCCGAAAAGAAATGCGCCTCCTCCAGCGGAAACGCCCCCCCAGGCGTGGCCAGCGAATGCGCCAGGCTCAACT
Organism: Verrucomicrobiia bacterium; assembly: GCA_019634625.1. Taxonomy (NCBI): domain Bacteria; kingdom Pseudomonadati; phylum Verrucomicrobiota; class Verrucomicrobiia; species Verrucomicrobiia bacterium. Next base: position 13,873 of record JAHCBA010000018.1, on the reverse strand, counting down.
CCCGGTCCCCATTGTCCAACCGGTAAATGAACCGCGCCAGCTGGCCCCGGAACCGCAGCGGCGCATGCGGCTCCGCCACCGCCAGCATCCGCTCCAGCCGCCCCCACCTCAACAGCCACCGCAGCAACTCCACCCCCTCGATCAGCAGCGGCTCCGGCATCGGGTCCCGCTGACGGTAGTTCTCCGCCAGCCAGCGGATCAGTTCCCAGTCCTCCGGCGGAAACAACTCCTGCTCCTGCGTCGCCCGCAAGGTCAGCTCGATCACCTCCTGCAACGTCCGCTCCTTCTGCCCCGTCCGGCTCCGCACCACATTGAACGTGATCGCCAGCCGGCTCAGCCCGTCCCCGTTCTCCCCACGCCGCGCCTCGCACAACACCCGCAGCCCCGCCCGCGGCGAATCCAGATGGTCCGGCGCCGGAGGAAACAACCATCGCTCCAGATCCCCCACCATCTGCTGGTCCCGCTCCGCCTGCTGCTGCTGCGCAAACCGCTCGAAGTTCGCATGGCTCAACAGCTCGTTCGGCAGCGCCCGGTTCGCCCGCAAAAATAAATGCGCCGTCTCCTCCAGCCGCGCCTTCCCCTGCGCCGCCATCAACCGGGTCCACCAGTCGTCCCCCGGGAAATCCCGGCGCGCCAAGGACAACTTCTCGAAATAATCCTCCAACAACAGCCACGCCCGCTGCCGGTCCGCGCAGGCCGCAAACTGGTTCAGAATCTCCGTCCGCTCCGCCACGGCGCTCTTCGAATCGGACAGCTCCCGTCGCAGATCCGCCAGCGCGCCATAGGCGCGCCCAAGCACGTTGTGGTGGGCGTCGTACCGCGCCGCGGCGGCTGACGAGCGAATGACGGGAGTCCCGGTGTTCTTGCGACCTCTGGGCATGGTGTCGTTAAAAAAAAGCCCTCAACGAATCTTCATTGCCGCACAGCGCGACATCACGGGTCAATGCATTATTGGGGATTAATAGGGTTGTCTGCCCCATTCCCGCCCGTTCCCAAGCCTTTCCCGCGTGACCCGGAACCCGGGGACTGCTACACGACCGGGCCTCGTGACCGCTCCGATCCCCCACCCATGAAGCGCTCCCCGGAACGGCGCATCGTCTCGATCGCCGCAGCCCTCTTCGCCCTCGATCAACTCACCAAGTGGATCGTCGTCCATCGACTCCCCCTCGGCCGCGAGGTCGAGGTCATCCCCGGCTTCTTCCGCTGGGTCCACTGGGGCAACACCGGCGCCGCCTGGAGCCTCTTCCACGATAACAATCATCTCCTCGCCGCCGTCTCCGCCCTCGCCCTCGTCGTCCTCTTCATCGCCCGCCACTACTTCGAGGCCCATACCCGCCCCGGTCAGGTCGCCCTCGGCCTCATCCTCGGCGGCATCGCCGGCAATCTCCTCGACCGCATCGTCCACCGCCACGTCGTGGATTTCATCTACTTCCACCTTCACCGCCGCGACGGCGTCGAACTCGGCTTCCCCGCCTTCAACATCGCCGATACCGCCATCTGCACCGGCGTCGGCATCGTCTTCCTGCTTTCCTGGCGGTCCCACCCGGATTCCCACCAGCCTCCCAACGCCACCGCCCCCCCGCCATCCCATCCAGCACCGTAACACCCCGCCCCCCCCGGCCGCTTGGTGTCCACGCTTCAGCGTGCCCGCACCCTCCCACCCATCCCTTCCCAACTCCACCCCGCCCCCCATCCCACGCAATCCCCCAACCTCCCCACGCCCCCCAAGCGCTTGGTGTCCACGCTTTAGCGTGCCCGCACCCTCCCACCCCACCCTTCCCAACTCCACCCCCCTACAACAGCAGCTCCGCAATCTGCACCGCGTTCAAAGCCGCCCCCTTCAGCAACTGGTCCCCCGACACCCAGAACGCCAGCCCGTTCTCCATCGCGCAGTCCCGTCGAATCCGCCCCACCTGGCAGTTGTAAAGCCCGCTCGCCCGCAGCGGCATCGGGTACAGCCCCGCCTCCGGCTCGTCCACCACATCCACCCCCGGCGCCCCGGACAACACCTCCCGGGCCAGCTCCGGCGTCACCGGCCGCTCGAACTCCGCGCTCACCGCCACCGAATGCGCCCGGTACACCGGCACCCGCACACACGTGATGCTCGCCCGGAACGTCGGATGATGCATGATCTTCCGCCCCTCGTTCTGCAGCTTCATCTCCTCCTTCGTGTACCCGTCCGGCAAAAACCCATCCACCTGCGGAATCACATTGAACGCGATCGGATGCGCATAGACCTCCGTCGTCGGCTCCCGCCCCGCCTCCACCTCGCCCACCTGCCGCCGCAGTTCATCGATCGCCTTCGCCCCCGTCCCCGACACCGCCTGGTACGATGACGCGAAGATCCGCACCACCCCGAACGCCCGGTGCAGCGGATGCAGCGCCATCAACGTGATCGCCGTCGTGCAGTTCGGATTCGCCAGGATCCCACGGTGCAGCCGCACATCCTCCGGGTTGATCTCCGGCACCACCAGCGGCACCGCCTCGTCCATCCGGAACGCGCTCGAGTTGTCCACCACCACGCATCCCGCCCTCGCCGCCAGCGGCGCATACTCCTTCGAGATCGCCCCCCCCGCGCTGAACAGCGCCAGGTCCAGGCCCCCGAACGAATCCGCCTTCAATTCCTCCACCTTCCACTCCCCACCCCCGGCCTTCAGCACCCGCCCCGCCGACCGCGCCGACGCCAGCAGCGTCAGCGAGCTCAGCGGAAAACGCCGCCGCACCAGCGTCTCCACCATCTCCACACCCACCGCACCCGTGGCTCCCACCACCGCCACCCGAGGATTCCGATTCATAAGAGCCGGCGAGCTTACCCCCCCGCTCCCCCATGTCAAAGCTCCCGAATCGCCCGCCACCGCCGCCGGTGCATCCCCAAGGTGTCGGTGAGGAGGCAGCCAATCGGAGGGACGAGCTCCGCGAGTCCTCATCCCATCGCTCCACACCCGTACGACCCTGTGGAACTCGTCCCTCTCCCCTCGAAATCGGGATCGCGATCGATGCCGCAGGCCCTCCCCCCATCCCCTCCACCCTTGCCGCTCCGCAACACCGCCACCCCCCGCTTCCCTCCACCCATTGAACCCAACTCCCAATCCCGGCATCCTCGTCCCCCATGTTGACCTTCAGCGGCCTCTCCAAAGCCTACGGCGGCCGGACGCTCTTCGCCGACGCCGCCCTTGCCTTGGTGGCCGGCGACCGCGTCGGACTCGTCGGCCCCAACGGCGCCGGCAAATCCACGCTGGTCCGCATCCTCCTCGGCCAGGAAACCGCCGATGACGGCACCGTCGCCTTCGCCCGCGGCACACGCGTCGGTTTTCTCCCCCAGGAAAGCGCCCCGGCCGGCGACGAAACCGTCCTCGATCTCGCCCTCGGTCACTCCCACCCCCCCGGCGGCGATCCCGCCTCCGCCCCGGAATCACACCCCATCCCCGCCCCCGTGGACGGCGAAACGGTCGCCCGCGCCAAACGCATCCTCGCCGGCCTGGCGTTTCGCGAGTCCGACTACGACCGCCCCGCCCGCCAGCTCAGCGGCGGCTGGGTCATGCGCGCCCACCTGGCCCGCCTCCTCGTCTGGGAACCCGACCTCCTGATGCTCGACGAACCGACCAACCATCTCGACCTCGAAGTCCTGCTCTGGGTCCAGGATTACCTCCGCTCCTATCCCGGCGCCCTCCTCCTCATCTCCCACGACCGCGAGTTCCTCAACCGCCTCTCCACCCACATCGTCGAACTCCGCCAGGGCCGCCTCTTCAAATACACCGGCAACTACGAAAGCTACCTCTCCCAGCGCGAAGCCACCGAACGCGCCCTCGCCGCCACCGCCAAGGCCCAGCAGCGCCGCATCGATCAACTCCAGGAGTTCGTGGACCGGTTCCGCGCCAAGAACACCAAGGCCACCCAGGCCCAGAGCAAGATGAAGCTCATCGAGCGGCTCCGGGAGGACCAGGTCGATTGCCCCGACATCGACGGCCCCACCGTCGGCTTCCGGTTCCCTCAACCGGAACGCAGCGGCCTCCGCGTCATCCGCCTCGACGGCGTCCGCTTCGCCTACGGCGACCTCTGTGTCTATCCCCGCCTCGATTTCTCCGCCGAGCGCGGACAACGCATCGTCCTCGTCGGCCCCAACGGCGCCGGCAAATCCACCCTCCTCAAACTCCTCGCCGGCGTCCTCCAGCCTCAGGCCGGCGAACACGCCCTCGGCCATAACGTCCGCGCCGGCTATTACGCCCAGTACCGCCTCGACACCCTCAACCCCGACCGCTCCGTCCTCGAAGAGGCCCTCGACACCCCCCAGCGCGTCACCGAAACCGCCGTCCGCACCGTCCTCGGCAGCTTCCTCTTCCGCGGTGACGATGTCTTCAAGCCCGTCAGCGTCCTCAGCGGCGGCGAGAAAAGCCGCCTCGCCCTGGTCAAACTCCTCCTCGACCCGCCCAACCTCCTCCTCATGGACGAGCCAACCACCCACCTCGACATGCCCAGCGTCGATGCCCTCATCGCCGCCCTCCTCCAGTACGCCGGCACCCTCATCTTCATCAGCCACGACGTCCATTTCATCCGTTCCATCTCCAATCACGTCGTCCACGTCCGCGCCGGCCAGCTCACCCACTACCCCGGCGGTTACGAGTACTACCTCGACAAAACCCGCCAGTCCGCCCGCGACGGCCTCACCGGCCGGGGCGCCGCCCTCCCCGACGCCCGCCCCGCTTCCGCCTCCCCTTCCCCAACCGCCCCCGCCGAACCGTCCCGCAAGGACCAGAAGCGTGCCGCCGCCGAAGCCCGCCAGGCCCAGGCCCGCGAACGCCGCGACCTCCAGCGCCGCGTCACCGACCTCGAAAAGGCCATCGCCTCCCTCGAATCCCGCGAAAAGGAACTCGTCGCCGAACTCGAAGACCCCGCCACCTACCAGGCCCCCGGCCGCGCCGTCGCCATCAACCGCGAACTCCAGGACCTCCACCAGGATCTCCCCCTCCGCCACGCCGAATGGGAACAGGCCGCCGAAGCCCTCCAACGCCTCGAAACCCCCTGACCCCCTCCTCCCTCCGCCTTCCGCCCTCCTCCCTCCGCCTTCCGCCCTCTGCCCTCCCCGTGTCCCCGACTCAAAGCCTCCTCTCCCCCGCCGAAGAACGCTTCGAAAACGTCCGCCGCCGCCTCGGCTTCGTCGCCGGCCCCATTCTCTTCCTACTCGTCTGGTGCCTTCCCATTCCCGGCCTCGATGAACCCGCCCACCGCCTCCTCGCCGTCATCGCGCTCGTCGGAGCCTGGTGGCTCAGCGAAGCCCTCCCCCTCGCCGCCACCGCCCTCATCGGACCCGCCCTCTGCGTCGTCCTTGGCGTGGCCAACGCCCGCGATACCCTTCGTCCCTTCTCGGATCCGGTGATCTTCCTCTTCCTCGGCGGATTCCTCCTCGCCGAGGCCATGATCAAGCACGGACTCAACCGCCGCATCGCCCTCACGGTCCTCGCCCTCCCCCGCGTCGGCTCGCATCCCCTCGGCCTGTTCGCCGGCTTCGGCCTCCTCACCGCCTTTCTCTCCGCCTGGGTCTCCAACACCGCCACCGCCGCCATGATGCTCCCCATCGCGGTCGCCGTTCTCCGCGAACTCGCCACCCGCCAGGACCCCGAAGCCGGCCAGGCCCACCGCGACTGGCGCCATCAACCTCATGCCACCAGTCTCATCCTCGTCGTGGCCTTCGCCGCTTCCCTCGGCGGTCTCGCCACCCCCATTGGCACCCCCCCCAACCTCATCGGCATCGGCCTCATCGAACGTTCCCTCGACCGCAAGATCGCCTTCTTCGAGTGGATGCGCTTCGCCCTCCCCGCCGCCCTCGTCCTGACCCTCCTCCTCATCGCCCACTTCCATCGGGTCCACCGTCACAGCCATGCCTGGAACGGGAACGGCGCCACCTGGATTCGGGCCGAAGCCGCCCGCCTGGGTCCATGGTCCCGCCCCCAGATCCAGATCGCCGCCGTCTTCGGCTCCGCCATCGCCCTCTGGATCCTGCCCGGTCTCGTCGCCCTCCTCGCCGGTCGCGACGCCCCCGCCTCCCTGTTCCTCCGCGAACGACTCCCCGAGGGCATCGTCGCCCTCCTTGCCGCCGGCCTCCTCTTCGCCCTCCCCGCCACGGCCGGAAAAGGCGCCACCGAACGCACCCTCGCCTGGCCCGACGCCGCCCGCATCGACTGGGGCACCATCCTCCTCTTCGGCGGCGGCATGGCCCTCGGCGACCTCATGTTCACCACCGGACTCGCCCGCTGGGCCGGCGAAGGCATCGCCGCCGCGATTCCCAATCCCTCCGTCTTCTCCCTCACCCTCCTTTTCGCCCTTGCCGGCCTCATCGTCAGCGAAGCCACCTCCAACACCGCCTCCGCCACCATGATCGTTCCCGTGGCCATCGCCGTCGCCCAGGCCGCCGGCGTCGATCCGCTTCAACCCGCCATCGCCTCCTGCCTCGGCTGCTCCCTCGGCTTCATGCTCCCCGTCTCCACCCCGCCCAACGCCCTCGCCTACGGCTCCGGCGCCGTCCCCCTCCTCAGCATGGTCCGCCACGGACTCTGGCTCGACCTCGTCGGCTGCGTCGTCGTCGTCGCCTGCGTCCTCGCCCTCGCCCCGGCCCGCTGACATCCGTTCCACGCTTGACAGCGCCCCACACCCATTGCCGACCCTCTCCCCGTCCCCCTCCCCCCCACCCCCTGCCGCCCCATGAACCTCCCTCCCGAAACGCCCCCCGACCCCCTGGCCACGGTCCTCCGGCGCATCTTCCTTGCCCAGGCCCTCCTCGTCGCCGGCGTGGTCGCCCTCGTCATCATCGGCAACCGCTTTCCCGGACACCTCGGCTCCGTCCCCGGATCCCTCCTGCTCGGCGCCCTCGGCGGCAGCCTCTCGCTCCTGCGCCGCCTCAAGGGAGGCTCCGACGACGTCGTCGCCCGGTTCGCCACCCATCTCACCGCAGTCATCATGCCCCTCGTCTATGGCGCCCTCATGGCCGGCGTCGCCTATCTCCTCTTCATGTCCGGCATCCTCACCGGCGAAGGCGGACAAGGCCTCTTCACCAGCAACCTCTTTCCCCTCTTCACCTCCCCCGAAATCCCCGACGGCACCCTTCTCAGCATGCAGCAGGTCCTCCAGATCCGGCCGGCCACCGTCCAGGACCTCGGCAAACTCCTCGTCTGGTGCTTCCTCGCCGGATACTCGGAAAGCTTCATCGTCGGCATCCTCGAAGTCCTCGAACGCCGCCAGCAATCCCCCGCCCCCCCCCGCACCCCCTAACCCCCCCCCCAACAACCACAGTCTTAATCTTAATCTTAATCTTAATCTTGATCTTGATCTTGATCTTGATCTTACTCTCAATCACCCCCCCGTAAACCTCGAAGATTCCCAATCAATCAAAGTGCATGTCCTCTCGAAGGACGAGTACCGCCCTTCGGGCTGAGTACGAGTACGAGCACGAGCACGAGCACGAGCACGAGCACGAGGCCTGCCGCAGGAACCTGCGAGGCGCCCCCCCTCGGAACGGTGCATCCCGCAGTTAGGGTTGAGTACCCAGCGCATCGGAGGGCCGAACCCCGCGCGTCCTCGTCCCAAAACCTGCAGGCACACCATTTCGAAGGTCGCCTTTGACCCGGCCCGACAGGCTCGATCGTGCCTGCACCTCCCACTCCGCGTGGAAACTGAATCTCACCCTTCAGCCTTCAGCCTTCAGCCTTCAGGTTTCAGGTCTCAGGTCTCAGGTCTCAGGTCTCAGGTCTCAGGTTTCAGGTTTCAGGTTTCAGGTTTCAAATCCCTCCCATTCCCCGTTCCAACTGGCGAGGGCGAGGCCTGCCGCAGCAACCCGCGATACGCCGAAAAAAGTTCCCCAACAAGCCTTGACCCCTTCCCGTCACATTGATTACAACCACGCTCAATCCCCGAGAGGGCCCATGCAACGAATCGGCCAAACAGCGCAACGATGAACGCCAAACCCATGCTCGCGACCCTTTGTGTCCTCATGCTGGCAAAAAGCGGGGTCCTGGCCAAGTCTCTGGAGATCGCAGGAGCACTAACTTACACAACCGATTTCTCCGGAGAAACGGTACACCGCTCGCATGAGTTAAGGGCTTCAATGGATGACCAATCTCTATTGATTGTCACGATCTCCCCACCTCCAGGGGGAGGTAGGTATGGCTCATTCGGTTCGTGTCAGGTCACGGATCTTATCGAAGAAGGTGTCCATTTGACAATGATGGACTGCGAGAGTGGCAATCACCCCAGGAGTGTCACCTTCGAGCGAACCGAATACATCACGGAACTTGCAAACTGCGGCGGAACAGTGCAGGGCCTCATCTACCTGGCGTTGCGTGCGGAAAGGGCCTTTCCAGAAGGCAGTCCAGGACGACGCTTTGCGCCCCCTTGGACGACTACAGGATATGGCGATGGACTGATCATGCGGGCAGACTACCGATGGACCCATCCAACGCCCGAACATCTCGAGTTGACAGGTGAAATAACGGTGGACGCCAATCTGAAGCGTCGCTGGCGGGACTCGGAGCTTCTCTTCGCTGCTTCCGCAGATCCCGAGGTCATGAGATATTCGGAGGCAACGGTTGCGAGGTACACTGAAGGCGCCCTTGTTGGATACTTTAAAATGGCCGATTTCGCCGTCGTCGGCCGCCATCGGGTACCGCGCCATGTTGAGTTTGTTCAGGTGGGACCGGATACAAGGAACACCGGAACCAACAATGGGGCTCCAGGTCCAATAGCGACCCATCGAATCGAAGTTCGGGAGATTCGAGAAGTCGAAGCAATCCCTTCCCTGCTGCCCATCCGGGCCGACAGGATACGCGTCTCGGATCGCCGGCTCCATGACCGCCATCTGGGGATATACTCTGTTGGCTACGACACGAATGAACTATCGTCCGTTGAAATCGCTCCCATCGCCAGGGAGTTGTTCTTCACCAAGCAGGCTGAAATGAGGCGGGCAAAGCGTGTCGAAACCCTTCGGAAGGCCTCGCTGAGAACTGCACTCGTCCTTGCCCTGCTCCTGCCGCCCCTCCTCTTCATCCACAAGCGAGTCCGGGGCCGACACCCTGAACACTCCATCCGCACATGAACCATGGTGGGGAGCGGTGCAAACGTCGCCAATGTCGCCAATCGGCGCTTCGGAGGGCCGAGTTCCACGAGGCCGCAACGGTAAGGAGCGTTGGGTTGAGGACTCGCAGAGCTCGTCCCTCCGATTCGCTGCCTCCCCACCCTCGCAGCCGTTGTGCTCCTGGTCACCGCAATCGCCAAAGCGTGGAGTCTGGCATTCCCAGTAGGAGCTGTACGTCTCGGAACCGATCCGGTGTTCGGAGTCGATTTCAGGAAGCTCCTTTCCGGCGTGATTCTTCTGGAGATCGCGGTCGCCGTCTTTGCCATGTCCAGGCCTCCTGTCGAAGGCCTCTTTGCCGTCGTCTGGCTCTCCATGCTGTTCGGGGTCTATCGCCTTGCCGCGTGGCAGGTCGGATGGAAGGGCACCTTCGGCTGCCTGGGAGCCCTGCCGGACCTCCTTCGGCTCTCATTCGCATCGCAGGATTCGCTGGCCATCGGCGTCCTGGCATTCCTTTTCATGGGAAGTGTAACTCTCCTGCCCAAAAATTTTACACCAGCACGCCCCAACCCGCGCTTCAGCCTTTCCCCCAAGACGCTTCATTAACGCGATGAATAATCACGAGGCAACCGGCTGCTCACGGCCCCACCTGACACACGTGCCCAAGCCCCTGAATTCGATCTACCTACGAGGCATCGGCTCCAGCCTCGTTGCCGCATGGTTCTTCCTGGCGCCGCCTGTGGACGCAGCACACCGTTTTGAGGGCCTTCTGACCTTCGAGACCTATGATCGCAGCAATGCAGTGGACTTTGTCCGCACTGTCGCCTTCACCGTCGAAGTTGAGAGCAGTCAGCGCTGGATCATTCAGTGTGTCGCAGAAGTGGATGAGTCGAGCGCCCGATCCAGCCCAAACCCAACGCGCACAGTATTCAAGAACCAGGAACAGGATCTGTACGTCCTGACCGACTTTCCGGATCGCCAGCGGACCAATGAGGAGAACCGGCCATCAATAACCCGCAACCTCGAGATTTACCGGGAGGACTTTCCGCCTCAGGACGCCTTCTATACCGGTGCTCTATGGCTCGCCTACTGCGCATCACTGCCGCTCAAAGAGGTGGTCCCAGGACGCCTCCGCCCGGTCCTCAACATGAACTACGAGCTGGCTCGGGAAGCCACCATGCCTTACACGCAGGAGGTGGATCATGCCGGCAATGTACTGCAAAATCTGGTGTTTACGGAAACTTCGACCGATTCGGCGCACCCATGGCGGGCAATGCAGTTTCGAACGCTTGCCGTTGACTTCATCAATGGACTTTCGTACGTCGCGGCGTTCGAAGTCGCAATGTATCGGGCCCACCTCGGTGCTGATGGCATCCTTCAGGAGATCCCGATTGCCTCTCTTAGGGGAACATGCAGGCGGGCCATGAAGCTCTCCGAACCGATTGCATTTCCTCCCTTGGATGAGCGAGGCCCCATTATCGTGACCGACGACCGGTTGCGCCGTTCGGGCATCACGAATGTCACCTATCTCGCCACCAACGGAATCCCCCTGCCAGCGGAATCTCAGGACCTGCGAGAACGTTTTGAGCGCCAGCTCTTGAGGGAACGCCGCTTCCTGGAAGTTGCTCACCACGAGTCGCAAGGACGGACCAAGACATGGGCTGCACTCCTCACTATCCTGGCCGTCGTTCCGACAATCGGCTTCATTGTCTGGCGCCGAAAAGGAAGCGCATCCTGAGAGAATTTGTACCCGGGAGCAGTCTCAAATCAGAGTTAAATCCGTACAACAACCCAACCAACCATGAAAGGCCATATGAACCGCTGCAGTCGCATCTTGAAAGTCTGTGCTTTAGCCTCAGGAATCTTCGCTGCCACCCTCGTTGCCTACGGTGAATGGATTCCCATGAATCCATGAATAATAGCAACCCATGCTCGAATAACAGCAGGCAAAGATACCGGTTGGGTTCTCCGAGTACTGGCCTGGCTAGTACGTTGCCGCTAACTCTGGCAGCTCTGGTCCTGCTCGGATCGACATGGGTTGCGCAGGGCGCCGGATTTCGGGCGCTGGGGAAAGTCACCTACAGAACCTATTCGCTTGAGGGAACAGTGGAGGCAACATGGACAAAAGAATTCGAAGCCGTGGTAGAGGGAAATCTGAGCTATGTTTCCTCATCCGGTGACGGAATGGCCGTTTCGAAGTATGAGTACTATGGTGACGGAACGAACTCGTATCGTTTGACGCATGTCAGTCAACCCGTCGTTGGGCAGGAGGTGGTGGAGTTCAAATCGGGGAAGATCACCACAAACGTGATTTCGGAGGATCGGCACCTCAGCCTGATTCCGCTGAACGTTGAAATCAATCCATGGGTTGTACCGATTGTGGACATGTCGTTCACAACTCCCGTCTGGTTGGCATATTGTTCGACCGCCTATTTCCAATCAAGGACTGCCAATCAGGTTCTGCCGATAACAATTCTAATGCACGAGGTCCTGGCCTCAGGAGTCACAGTCCCTGCCAAATGGACCCTCCATCCTTCCGAACCCAATCTTTTGGAGCGCGTCGTGTATTTATCGGACGGAAAGCAGTATCGCGCCGGGCCCGACGGAAGACTGGAGGCAGGGAAGCCAAAGGCAGCATTCCATGGCTGGACGACAAATGTTACCTACACAGTGTCGCAGTGGACGAATGCATCCGGGTTTACCGTCCCTCAGCAATTTCAGCTAACGATACTTGTACCAAGACCGGGAGCAAGACAGAGTGCAGACTTGATAATGGCTTCCAGCTATGACGGCTATCTGACGGAATTGCATCCGTCGCTCCATGAACTTGGTTTTCCACCAAGCCTTCCCCCAAAGGTGAGGGTTACTGAAAGGCGCTTCACCGAAGATCCCATTCCTATTGGGGAGTTGGGCTATACCTCGACAAACGGCAGAATCCGCTCGATCGCGGATCTAAAGGACTCGCCGAAGTACATCGATAGACTGAATGATATCCTGGAAGAGCAGCGGCGAGCCGGCAGACGCACTAAAATGTTGGTTGTCTTGTGCATCACGGCCGCCCTGCCAGTTTTGATCCTTCTACTCAGGAGGATCAAGTAGAGAAGGAACAAGACAGTCAACTAAACACAGAGATGCAAATACGAGACAAAATCAGCTGCCGTGGATTTCTGCGAGAATCATGATAATTACTTCGACATTTCCGAAATCAGAGAGGAAAAATCCGAAAGATGCGATTCCAAGAGCGCAAAACTCGGGCCCGGAGTGGAGTCCGGAGGGTGCGGCCAGTGGAGGTTATGACGCAACCAAGAGTCGCCAGTTGTGGCGAACGGTGCGATGCATTTACGCTCGTCGAGCTGATGGTAGTGGTTGCGATTGTCCTAGTTCTCTTCGGTTTGACCCTACCCGCGATTCAGAGCGCTCAACAGCGCGCAGGCGGCATCGCCTGCCTCAACAATTTGAAGCAACTCCAGGTGGGATGGCAGCTCTATGCAGATGATCACAGCGGATCTCTGGCTCTGAATTGGTCAAACAACGAGGGTGGCACCTGGCGAAGCACCAAGAACTCTTGGTGCGGTCCGAGTAGCGCCCCACGTGACCAGGACGAAAAGAACCTTCAAGAGGGAGTCCTGTACTCCTACTGTTCAACGCCACAGATTTTCGTTTGTCCCTCAGACAATTCTCCAGTCCTCGATTCGGGCAAACGCCGCTCCCGAAGCTATTCTGTCAATAGCACATTTGCTGGAAATTACTCATTTCGAGCGCATCCCCACCCTCGATTTGAGACCCTTCGAAAGATCGAGGAGGCGGGCGGTCAGGCTGCGACGCTCTTTGTCTTCGTGGACGAACATGAGATGTCGATCGATGACGGACACTTCCTTGTTTGGCCGCGTCCTGAAACCACTCGCCCCAATACACCTGCCGCTCGTCATAACCGCGCCGGCACATTTTCCTTCGCCGACGGACACTGCGAAACCCGCCGCTGGCTAGGTAGCATGCGCGCGGTCAAGGCAGGCGGAATGCCTCTCGTCGGCAAGCAATTGAAGGACCTCCACTGGCTCCAGGACCATGCACACATCAGGTGAGTTGCAGTACCAAATTCAGCGAATGGTCAACTTACGTGGCCTCTCCCGGAGCTTGGTGCCGATCCGCGGCATTCGGCTACTATCTGCATCTCTAATGTTTCTGATGACTGTCGACATTCGAGCGGATGCACCTGAGGGTGCGGCGTCGTCGCTTGGCGCCGCAACAAGCGCCGATTCGCCAGAAACTGCCGACTTCAGAAGTTTTCTAGAGAGGCCGCCTTGGATTAAAAGAGTTGTCTTTGGACGATCCGGCGAACAGGATCGCGTCATCGAACCAGGCAAGAGACCTCGGTCCCACGCGGGCGTTATCTGGATGGAGGGGGCAATCCAACCTGCAACTGCCTATCTCAAGGCGCTTTCGAATTCGGTCGCTGGTGCCAACAAACTAGCGGGCAATGGCTCAATCGTTGGCTTCTCCCGCGGGCAAGCTTGGGCGCTCTCTGGCGATAGCGCGGAGTTGGTTTTCTCCAATTCGCAAGATGGGATCACTAACTCAACGGAATTGCTCGAGCAAAGCGTCCAAAGCCAAATTGATGAAATTCGGAGAATGATGCGCCTCGGGATTCATCATTTAAAGCTCGGATCACTCCGGTGGCTATCTGGTGAAGAATTCGAGGCGGCCAGCGAAGGCGGGTTTGGCGTCATTAACGGCAATGCCACCGGCTGGGCCGAAAATGTCCCGAACGAGATTCGCTATATCGTTGAACGGGCTCCCGAGCACGAATTCATTGGC